>CAZZHF010000254.1:0-3622 GCA_964653545.1 uncultured Gammaproteobacteria bacterium
CACCGGGTCAGGCGTCGCGGGTGCACGGTGCGCTGCGCGAGGCCGGTATACTGGTCAAGAACGTTCACGGCAGCCACCCCGTGCTGGCCGAGTGCCTGCGGTTAACGGTGGGCACCGCGGCTGAGAACCGGGCCCTCGTGACCGCCCTGCGGACGCAACTACAAGACTGACACAGGCATGAGTAGCCAACGCAGCGCTGACATCCGGCGCACTACCCGTGAGACCGACATCCGGGTTGAACTGAACCTCGACGGCAGCGGCAGGGTGCGGCTTGCCAGCGGCGTGCCGTTTCTGGACCACATGCTGGAGCAGGTGGCCCGCCATGGCTTGCTGGACCTCACGGTCGAGGCGGTTGGTGACCTGCATATCGACGCCCACCATACCGTGGAAGATATCGGCATTACCGTTGGCCAGGCGCTGCACAAGGCGCTGGGCGAGCGAGCCGGTATTACCCGCTACGGTCATGCGTACGTCCCGCTCGATGAGGCGCTGTCGCGCGTGGTGCTGGACTGCTCCGGTCGGCCGGGATTGACCTATCTGGTCACCTACCCGCGTGGCCGGGTGGGCGATTTCGATATCGACCTGCTGCGCGAGTTTTTCCAGGGTTTCGTCAATCACGGCCTGGTGACCTTGCACATCGATTGTCTGCGCGGCGGTAACGCGCACCATATTGCCGAGACGGTGTTCAAGGCCTTCGGCCGCGCGCTGCGTATGGCGCTCAGCATTGATCCGCGTGCTGCCGGAGTCGTGCCATCGACCAAGGGCAGCCTTTGATCGTCAGCGGCCCGGTTTGCGTCTGCTTTTTATGAGCGAAACCGTTGTCATCGATTTTGGTTCCGGCAACCTGCGCTCGGTAGCCAAGGCGCTGGAGCAGGTTGGCGCACACAAGGTGTCTGTGAGCGCCGATCCAGCTGTGATTCGAGCGGCCGGGCGGGTGGTCTTTCCCGGCCAGGGCGCGATCGGCGCCTGTGCCGCCCGTCTGGCGGAGCCTGGCCTGGCGGCGGCGGTGCGCGAAGCGGCCACCAACAAACCCTTCCTCGGAATCTGCCTGGGCTTGCAGGCCCTGTTCGAGTTCAGTGAAGAAGACGGCGGTGTGCCGGGTTTAGGCTTGGTGGCGGGGCGCGTGGCGCGCTTTGCGGCGGGCGAGACGCTGGCTGGCGGCGAGCGACGCAAGGTGCCCCACATGGGCTGGAACCAGGTCGACCTGGCCCGCGGACACCCGCTGCTGGCCGGTATTCCGAGTGGTGCCTGGTTTTATTTCGTACACAGCTACTACGTGTGTCCGACGCGGGCCGAACTGGTGTTGGGGCGAACCAGTCATGGCAGTACGACGTTCACCTCGGCGGTGGCGCGTGGCAATCTTGTGGCGACGCAGTTTCATCCCGAGAAGAGCCACCACGCGGGTTTGCGTTTACTGTCCAATTTTGTGACCTGGAACGGCGAGGACTGAGGAGAATCTGATGCTGTTGATTCCGGCCATCGATATCAAGGGCGGCAAGTGTGTGCGCTTGCGACAAGGGCGCATGGACGATGTCACGGTCTTCGACGATGATCCGGTCGCCGTGGCCAAGCGCTGGGTCGACGAGGGCGCAACGCGCCTGCACGTGGTCGATCTGGACGGCGCCGTTTCGGGTCAACCGGTCAACTCCAGGATTATCTCGGCCATTACCGCCGCGGTGGGCGAAGTGGACGTTCAGGTGGGCGGCGGTATCCGGGATGAGGAGTCCATCGAGGCTTACCTCGATGCCGGCGTGCGCTACGTTATCCTGGGGACCCAGGCGGTAAACGTGCCGCATTTCGTGCGCGATGCCTGCACCGAGTATCCGGGCCACGTCATCGTGGGCCTGGATGCGCGCGACGGCAAGGTCGCCATAGACGGCTGGTCCAAGCTGTCACAGCATTCGGCACTGGACATGGCGCAGCACTTCGAGCGCGACGGCGTGGAAGCCATTATCTACACCGATATTGGCCGCGACGGCATGATGGGTGGCACCAATGTGGAGGGGGTGGTCGAGTTGGCGCGTGTTGTGGCGGTACCGGTCATTGCGTCCGGAGGCGTCACCAGCCTGTCCGACGTCGAAGCGCTGTGCGCGGTCGCGGACGAGGGTATCGCCGGAGCAATCATTGGCCGCGCGCTATACGAGGGCACCCTGGATCTGGCGATGGCGCTGCGGCGGGTCACGGAACTGCGCGCCTGATCCATGTTGGCCAAACGCATCATTCCCTGTCTTGACGTTGACCATGGGCGGGTGGTCAAGGGCGTGCGTTTTGTCGGCCTGCGCGACGCGGGCGATCCGGTCGAGGCCGGCCGCCGCTACAGCGAGGCGGGCGCTGACGAGTTGGTGTTCCTGGATATCACCGCCAGTGCCGACGACCGCGATACGCTGCTGCACGTGGTCGAAGCCGTGGCTGAGCAGGTGTTCATCCCGTTTACGGTTGGCGGGGGTGTGCGCAGCGTGGCGGACGTGCGCCGCTTGTTGGTCGCGGGCGCCGACAAAGTGTCGATCAACTCCGCCGCGGTGCAGCGGCCGCAGTTGGTCGCGGAGGCTGCGCAGCAGTTCGGCAATCAGTGCATTGTGGTAGCGATAGATGCCAAGCAGGTGGCGCGCGGGCGCTGGGAGGTGTTCACTCACGGTGGACGCCGGCAGACCGGCCTTGACGCGATCGAATGGGCCCGGAAGGTGGTCGCGTTGGGCGCCGGTGAACTGCTGCTGACCAGCATGGATCGGGATGGAACACGCGAGGGTTTTGACCTGGAGTTGACTCGCCAGGTGAGCGACGCGGTACCAGTCCCGGTCATTGCCTCCGGCGGCGTGGGTAACCTGGATCACTTGCGCGACGGGGTCCTGGTCGGCCACGCCGACGCGGTGCTGGCAGCGAGTATCTTTCACTTTGGCGAGTACACCATCGCGCAGGCCAAGGCGCATCTGGCGAACGCCGACGTCGTGGTGCGGGTCGATGACTGGGAGCTGGCCGATGTCTGAACCCGGAGCGGATTTCCTTGATGCGGTGCACTGGGATGCGCGTGGCCTGGTGCCGGTGATCGCCCAGGAAGATGCGACCGGACAGGTGCTGATGCTGGCCTGGATGAATCGGGAGGCGCTCGCCGCCACCGTGACCCAGGGCGTGGCCGTGTACTGGTCGCGCTCGCGCGGGTGCTTGTGGCGCAAGGGCGAGGCGTCCGGTCATGTGCAGGCCGTGCGTGAACTGCGTCTGGACTGTGATGGCGATACCGTGCTGCTGCGGGTGGAACAACACGGTGGCATCGCGTGTCATACCGGGCGTGCGCGGTGCTTTTTTCAGCGTCTCACGGACGGCGCATGGGTCAGCGACGAACCGGTGCTCAAGACGCCGCAATCAATTTATACGGACCACGACCATGCATGAGGTACTGTACCGGCTACAGGCGGTGCTGCAGCAAAGGCGTGGCGCGGATCCTCAGTCGTCGTACACGGCGCGGTTGTATGCTGCCGGTCTCGACGGCATGCTCGTGCCGGCCGGCAGCAGGACATCCTGCGTTTCCGGATGGAGCACCTCGGAGGTCGTGACGCGGCCCAGGATCCGCTCGCGCAGTGCCTCGATGACCTCACCGCCCTCGACCAGCGACTTCATCGCCACGCCG
>CAZZHF010000254.1:3632-4414 GCA_964653545.1 uncultured Gammaproteobacteria bacterium
ACGGTCTCGACGGCATGCTCAAGAAGATCGGCGAGGAGGCTACCGAGCTGGTGATGGCCGGCAAGGACGGTGTGCCGGAGCGGATCGTGGCGGAAACCGCAGATCTGTGGTTTCACACGCTGCTGTTTTTGGTATCGCAAGACCTCGCCGTGGATGACGTACTGGCCGAACTGGAGCGCCGTTTCGGTCGTTCGGGTATCGACGAGAAAGCGGCCCGAAACTCGACCTGACCGGGTCCCGCACGGACAGCCTGGGCCTTTCGCATAGCCAATCCTGACTGTAGCTAGGAGTATAAAATCATGGGCTTAGGCGGCATATCTCCATTTCAGTTGCTTATCGTACTTGCCATTGTGCTGGTCTTGTTCGGTGGCAAGCGCTTGCGCAGCCTGGGCGGGGACCTCGGGGGCGCGATCAAGGGATTTCGCAGCGCCATGAAGGATGGCGAGAAGGATGAGGCTGCCCGCGCGGCAGAACGTCTGGCCGAGCGTCTCGATGAGCCGACCCGGCCGGCGGATACCGACACAGTCACCCAGCGCGAGCGTCACGACGGCTAGCGGCTCCAGCACGAGTTTGTATCCCTGCCGGGACCAATTACGACCTACTGGGCGTAACGCGAACAGTAGCGGCTCCGCAGTCTAGGGACGCACTGCCAAAATCGATGCCTGTAAGCCATTGATTTTGTGAGCCACCGGGAAACCGCGCTTGTCCGGTGGCGGGTGCCGGGAAGTCCGGGATGGGTTATTCAGCGCTTCCTTAAGGCTTGGGGTACGAGTGTTCGATAT
>CAZZHF010000255.1:0-4406 GCA_964653545.1 uncultured Gammaproteobacteria bacterium
GCTGCTCAACAACGATTTGTCGAGCGGTCGGCCGGCGGTGCTGGAGGGCATCAGCCAGCCAGTCCTGCCGCCGATGGCGCTGGGCTGGGCGCAGCGGCGAAAGTCCGAGCATTTCAGCCATTACCGCGACGTGGCGCGCGAGTTCGGGGCGCTGCTTGACCTCGACCCGTGGTTTATCGACCCGTATTTTCGCCAGTGCGGCGAGGTGAATTTCCTCGCCCGCACCGGCGAGGAATGCCTGGCCAGCAACCTCGAAGTGTTGTTGTCGTCCATCCGCAAGAAGTACGACGAGTACGGCATCGACCGCGAACCGTTCGTGATCATCAAGGCCGACTCCGGTAGCTATGGCATGGGCGTGATGACGGCGCGCAGCGTGCACGACGTGCGCGACCTGAACCGCAAGGGACGCAAGCGCATGGCGGCCAGCAAGGAAGGCCAGGCCGTCAGCGAGGTGATCATGCAGGAAGGGGTTTACAGCCTCGAGACCGTGGGCGAACCGCCGGCGGTGGCCGAGCCGGTGGTGTACATGATCAATCACCACGTGGTCGGCGGGTTCTATCGGGTGCATACCCAGCGCGGCGCGGACGAGAACCTGAACGCCCCCGGCGCGCACTTCGAGCCGCTGGCCTTCGTCGAGCCCTGCAACACGCCGGACTGCGAGCAGGCCCCCGACGCCGCACCGAACCGGTTCTATGCTTACGGCGTGGTCGCGCGCCTGGCGCTGCTGGCCGCGGCGCGGGAGGCGGTGGCGCATGGCTAGCTACCGGGTCGGGGTGATCATGGACCCCATCGATCGGATCAAGCCGAAGAAGGACACGTCGCTGGCGCTGATGCTGGAGGCGCAGCGCCGGGGCTGCGAGCTGCATTACATGGAGCAGTCGGACCTGCTGATGCGCGACGGCGAGGTGTTCGCCAACCGGCGCCTGGTGGAGGTCTCGGACGACCCCAAGCACTGGTTCGCGTTTACGGGCGAGGTATACGGGCCGCTTGCGGAGCTGGATGTGATCCTGATGCGCAAGGATCCGCCAGTGGACGCCGAGTATCTGTACACCACCTACCTGCTGGAACGGGTGGAGCACGCGGGCGCGCTGGTGGTGAACCGACCGCAGGCCCTGCGCGAGGTGAATGAGAAGCTCTACACAGCCTGGTTCGGACAGTGCACACCACCGACGCTGGTCACCAGCAGCGGGCGCCACATCCGGGAGTTCCTGGACGAACACGGCGACATCATCGTCAAGCCACTCGACATGATGGGCGGCGCATCGGTGTTTCGCCTGCGCGAGGGTGACCCGAACGTCGGGGTCATCATCGAAGTGATGACCCAGCACCAGGCGCGCTCGATCATGGCGCAGCGTTACATCCCGGACATCGCGCACGGCGACAAGCGCATCCTGATGGTGGACGGAGAACCGGTCGCCTACGCCCTGGCGCGCATTCCGGCTGCTGGTGAAACGCGCGGCAATCTTGCCGCCGGCGGCCGCGGCGAGGGCCGCGAATTGAGCGACCGCGACCGTTGGATTGCCGAGCAGGTGGGGCCGACCCTGCGCGCCAAGGGGTTGCTGTTCGTGGGTCTGGACGTCATCGGCGATTACCTCACCGAGATCAACGTCACCAGCCCAACCTGCGCGCGCGAACTGGACGCCATTTATGGCATCAATATCGCTGGCCAGGTGTTCGACGCCATCGAGCGCCGCCTGGCCGAGCGCTGAACGCCGCCATCGCGGCATGAGTTACGCACCCGCCCTGATGCCCTCACTGCCGCTGGTCGGTAGCCGGCTGACGCTGACCGTGCTGTACGCCCTGGCACTGCACCTGGTTTTGGGGCTGGGCTTCCATCTGGCTCCGCCGCGTCCTTCAGAGCCGGCGGCCGCGCCGCGTCTGGAGATCACCCTGGTGCAGCGGCCGCGGACCAGCGCGCCTGAGCCCAAGGAGGCTGATTATCTGGCCGAGGTCAGTCAGGATGGCGGTGGCAATCAGCCAAAGCCCAAGGTGCCGACCAGCGTCACGCCGGGTCAGCCGGCGCCCGCGGCAATCGCCCCTTCGGCGCGCCCGACCCCGGCGGTAGCGACGCCGGCACCGATCCACCGGCAATTGCTGACGGCCTCCCGGCCCAAGCCGGCGGCGGTCGCGACCGCGCCCAAGCCCGGACCGGTGGCACAAACGCCCAGCGCCGAGGAGCTGATGAGCGGCGCGCGCCGCTATGCCCGGCTCGAGGCGCGCCTGGCCGAGCAGCAGAGCGCCTATGCCAAGTTGCCGCGCGAGAAATTCATTACCGCCCGTACCCGCGAGTACAAGTACGCCGCCTATATGGAAGCCTGGCGCCGCAAGGTGGAAGCGGTCGGCGTACTGAATTACCCGGCCGAGGCGCGTCGCCAGGGACTGTCCGGCAGCCTGCTGTTGACGGTGCGGGTGAACGCCGACGGCAGTGTTGGCGAGGCCACGCTGCGGCGCAGTTCCGGCCATGTGTTGCTGGATAAGGCGGCCCGCAACATCGTGCGCTGGGCGGCGCCGTATGCGCCGTTTCCACCGAATATTCGTGCCGAAGCCGACGTGCTGGTGATTACCCGCACCTGGCAGTTTGTGGATGGACGCGCCCTTGCCGGCGATTGATGGCGGGGTACCAAAGGCGCACTCGCCCATACGTGGCGTGGGGGCGCAGGGTTGACGTGCGGCACGCTGCTAGAATGCGCTTATGCCCGACGTACTGGATCTGAGCCATCACTTGCTGATTGCCATGCCGGCGTTGGCTGATGGCAATTTCCGGCAGACCGTCACCTATCTGTGCGAGCACAATGAGCAGGGTGCACTGGGGCTGATCGTGAACCGCACGCTCGACCTGACCCTGGGCGATCTGTTGCAGCAGATAGGCCTGGAGCCGGCGAGCGCAGCCATTGCCGCGCAGCCGGTCTACGCCGGTGGACCGGTCCAGGACAACGCCGTTCTGATCCTGCACCGCCCCCTGGGGCGTTGGGACTCGACCCTGGCGGTAACCGGCGATATCGGCCTGACCGGCTCCATGGACCTGCTGGCGACCATCGCCCGCGGCTCCGGCTCCGGCCCCGGCGATTACCTGGTCTGTCTGGGCTACGCCGGCTGGGGCGCCGGGCAACTGGAACAGGAACTGGCCGACAACGCCTGGCTGACCGCGTCAGCGCAATCCGACCTGTTGTTTGAGCTGCCGGTGGCAGACCGCTGGCGGGCTGCGGCGGCGTCGATCGGGGTCGATCTGGCACTGCTGGCCGGCCGCGCCGGTCACGCGTGAGCGTCACAGTCGTGCTTGGCTTCGACTTCGGCCTGAAACGAATCGGCGTGGCCGTCGGCCAGTCGTTGACCGGCAGCGCCAGTCCGGTGGCAACGCTCGTCAATCCAAGCCTTGGCGGGACCGCCTGGCGCGACATTGATGCCCTGGTGGCACAGTGGCGGCCCACCCAGTTGGTAGTGGGCCTGCCGCTGCCCGCGGACGGGAGTGACACCGAGATCAGCCTCGGCGCCCGCGCGCTGGCCGCCGCGCTGGAACAACGGAGTGGACTGGCGGTGGCGCTGGTGGACGAACGTTTGTCCTCGCATGCCGCCGAGGAGCGGCTGCGGGCGAGCGGCGTGCGTGGCGACGATGTGCGCCGCAAGCGCGATTCGGCCGCCGCCGCGCTGATCGTGGAGACCTGGCTTGCGCAGCAGCATCACTGAGGCTGCCCTGGCAGAGGCGCTGGAACGGCTGGGCGATGCCTGCGCCGCGTTGGCCCTGCCCGACCCGTTGCTGGTGGGTATAGAAACCGGGGGCGTATGGCTGGCGCGCTGGCTGCATCAGCGCCTGGGCGCGCTGGCGCCGCTGGCAACGCTTGACGCCGGCTTCTACCGGGACGACCTGCATCAGGGTGGCTTCAAGGGGCAGGCGCGTGCGTCCAGCCTGCCGGCCAGCGTCGACGGCCGACACATCCTGCTGGTGGACGATGTGTTGCATACCGGGCGCACTACCTGCGCCGCGTTGCGCGAGCTGTTTGACTTCGGGCGTCCGGCCTGTGTGCGGGTAGCGGTGCTGGTTGATCGTGGCGGCCGTGAGTTGCCGATTGCCCCCGACGCCGTTGGCCTGTGCCTGCAACTGCCAGCGGACCAGCGCCTGCAGCTGCAGGGACCGGAGCCGCTGCGGTTCTCGCTGGAGCCGGCGTGAGCGATCTGCTGGCCCTGGCCCAGACCCTGGGCGCCGCCCAGTACGATGCCGGTGGCCGGCTGCGCCATCTGCTGACGCTGGAAGGTTTGCGCCGCGAAACTCTAGAGGAACTCTTCAGCCTCGCCGATTCCCTGGTCGAGGTTGGCGAGCGCAGCGTAAAAAAAGTACCCCTGCTGCGCGGCAAGACGGTGGTGCTGCTGTTCTTCGAAGCCTCGACGCGGACCCGCACCACGTTCGAGAT
>CAZZHF010000256.1:0-511 GCA_964653545.1 uncultured Gammaproteobacteria bacterium
CGGCGCCCGCTACGGTTGTAACGCACCCTGCACAAAGTCGGTGACGTGTTCCCGACGTGATTGGTTGCCTGTAGTGAACCCGGATGATGGTTGGAGGCCGGGGCCGCAACCCATCATCCGGAATGCGGGGCGGTCGAGCGCCGCCGACCAAGCCAGGTGGCAAAACGCGAACGCGGCATCTGGCAACGGCGCGATTGGGAGCATCCAATCCGCGACGATGCCGACCTGGCGGCACGTGGATTACGTGCACGACACCGTTATGTCACCTTGGAGGTTTATCCCGGCAACTGGTCATGCGCCAGGACTTCGGTATCTGTGTCGGCGAATAATCAGTTACATCCGTGCGGCCTTCGCTCATCCAGCATCGGCTTAATGATCGCAAGCTCCAAAACTATGTCTTTTAGTCGGGTAGGTGTAGTTTCTGCGGTGCAAGCCAGCCAATACAGGAGCCACTCAAATGAACTTGATAGAAACCCTGACTACGTTTCTTGGATGGTCAACGGTCATTAAC
>CAZZHF010000256.1:521-4402 GCA_964653545.1 uncultured Gammaproteobacteria bacterium
ACGCGGCAGCGCGTTGTGACCGGGACGCTCCGGGATATTGCTGAGCGGGCCGATTTCAAAGCTCCATGCCAGAATGTTTGCACTCGACGAAGCTGAGTTATCGCGCGCCTATTTTCAGTATCTGGCGCAATACAAGATTGCGATCTTTGTGTTTAATCTGGCGCCTTACATCGCCTTGAAGATCATGGCCTGAGTCACGGTCACCTGTTTCAGCAGAGCACGGACCCAGCAGTAAACGTCGGCGCCTGAGTGAGTTCACGGCCACTGGCGGACGCAGGCGTGAATGTGACTTTCAATTACCGTAGCATCGGCTGGGGCCGACGCCTCTGTGCGAACCCTGACGTACAAGGAGATCTTTGATGCACAGCACATCCGGGCAAATCGCGCTGGTGACCGGTGCGAACAAGGGTATTGGATTCGAGATTGCCCGGTGTCTGGGCAAGGCCGGCCTGACGGTTTTTCTGGGGGCGCGCAACGTCGACCGTGGCCAGCAGGCAGCCGCGGCACTTCAGGCAGAGAAACTGGATGTTCGTTACGTGGAGCTCGACCTGGCACGGCCGGAGACCATCGAGGCCTGCGCGGCGAGCATTGCCGCACACGCCGACCGGCTCGACGTACTGGTCAATAATGCCGGCATCGGTGGTGGCGCTGCCGATGGCCTGCCAAGCGTGACGGATATCGGCATCGCCCAGCGCATCATGCAAACCAACTTCTTCGGCACGCTTGCGGTGACTCAGGCCATGCTGCCGTTGCTGCGCAGGGCGCCGGCGGCACGCATCGTCAACGTATCCAGCGGACTCGGCTCGCTTGAATTGGGCGGCGATCCCGACTGGGAGTACGCGAATTTCAAGCGCCTGGGCTACGGCGCATCCAAGGCCGCCCTGAATACGTTGACGGTGCAACTCGCCTACGAACTGCGAGACACCGGGATCATGGTGAACTCCGCCGCTCCTGGCTACACCGCCACCGATATGAACGGCCAGCGTGGTGATCAGACGGTCGAGCAAGGCGCCGCGGAGGCGGTGCGGCTCGCGCTGCTGGGACCGGGTGGACCCACGGGCGGATTCTTCTCGACTTCCGGCTCCTTGCCTTGGTGATTCGCGCCCTGGGGCGTCGGAAGTAGGCAGGAGCGGTTCGCTCAGACCACGGTCCGGGCAGGCGATTTTGGGCTGTGCCGCCATTTTCGCGAGTGCGGGTGACCGGTGGCAGCCGGCCTGCGTTGATCCTGGGCGGTTTGACACTCAGTGGCTGCTCTGGCCCCCGAATTGAACCCACGCCTTCATTTAGTCCTCATGCCACCTTTGCCTGGTGATCAGACGCGCGCCGTTCTGTGCGCTGCGGGAAACACTGAATAGTTCAGCGTTTCCCTGGCCGGTCCAAGGGTAGCGTGTCCGCGTGCCCCCCCCGAACGCCCGCAGCTTACTCAGGCTTGGCGTCGGTGCCCGCGGCTGCGCCACTGCGGCCACTGCGCTCGCCGCGCTCGGTAGGCTTGCTGTCCTGCGTGGGGTTGCAGTCCTGGCGCTGCTGGCGTCGCTGCTGGCGCATGGCGCCACGCTCGCTGGCGTCAATGAAACCATCCTTGTTGGCGTCCCGACGTGCGAAGCGCGCCTCGGCTTTTTCCATGAATTGTTGCTTGCTGATCTTGGCGCCCGCTCCGGCGGCGGGCTTGGCCTGCGTATCGGCGGCGAGGACAGCGCCGGGCAGCGCCAGGGCGGCGGTCAAGGTAAAAATAATGCGTAGCGACTTGCTCATTGCGGCACTCCTGATTTAGCGAAACAGTTCGCGAATGGCCTCGCGGCCAGCCCGCCCACTGTACATCCAAGCGAAGCCTGGCCTGGATCAGTGGCGCCCAAAACGGCTGGCCGGCGAACCACCACGCGTAAGTACCAGCGGCTTGATCATGATCGGGGAATCAGGACTGGGTGATTGGTTACCATCGCCAGATATTCCCGGCGTGGGCCGGCGGCGCTGGCTCACCAGAGATAAATCCCGATGGCGATGGCTCCCCTGACACCACAACAGCTGCATACGGCGTGCGAGCTGGACCTGATTCCCTACCAAACCACGACCGAGGTGGTGGAACAGGTCGATGTTGTCGGCCAGGAACGGGCCCTGGCGGCGCTGGAATTTGGCACCGGCATCCGGCGTGACGGCTATAACCTGTTTGTGCTGGGTACGCCCGGCGCCGGTCGCCACGGCGTGGTGCGGCGTTTTCTGGAACGCCGCGCCGCCGATCAGGCCACGCCGCCCGACTGGTGCTATGTGCACAATTTCGAGCAGCCGCACCGGCCGCGCGCGCTGCGCTTTGCGCCTGGCCAGGGGCGACGCTTCTGCGAGGCCATGGCGCAGTTGGTCGAGGAGCTGCACGGTACCCTGCCCGGCGCTTTCGACGGGGACGAGTACCAAGCGCGACGGCGGGTGGTTGAGCAGGAGTTCAAGGACCGTCACGAGCAGGCTATCGATGAGATCCGCGAGCGCGCCCGCGGCAAGGATATTGCGCTGATAACGACGCCAGGTGGCTTTGCCTTTGCGCCGCTGAGCAAGGGCGAGGTGATGTCGCCGGCGGCTTTCCACAAGCTGCCCGAGGACGACCGCAAACGCATCGAGGGCGAAATCGAGCAGCTGGAGCAGGAACTGGCCGAGCGGCTGCGACGCCTCCCGGCGTGGCAGAAGGAAGCCCGCGGGCGTATCCGCGAACTGAATCGCGAAGTGGCGCTGGGCGTGGTGCAGCCGGCCTTCGCGGAGCTGAAGGCCAGCTTTGCCGATACGCCGGGCGTGCCCGAATACCTGGACGCCGCCTGCCGGGATGTGGTCGAGAACGTCGGTGACTTCACGGCGCCGCGCGAGGATGCCGGTCCGCGGCTGCCGTTCGCTCCGGAACCGACCTTCACCCGCTACGAGGTCAACCTGCTGATCCAGCAACCGGCGGGGCGCGGCGCGCCGGTGGTATACGCCGATCTGCCGAACTACCCGAACCTGGTCGGGCGGCTGGATCACCAGGCGCGTTTTGGGACCTTGTCCACGGACTTCACGCTGATCAAGCCGGGTGCGCTGCACGAGGCGAACGGCGGTTACCTGCTGCTGGACGCCATGCGCCTGCTGAGCCAGCCCTACGCCTGGGATGCCATGAAGCGCGCACTGCGCGCCAAGGAACTGCGCATCGAGCCACTGGAGCGGGCTATCGGCCTGCTGACCACCGTGTCACTGGACCCGGAACCGATTCCGCTGGACGTGACCGTTCTGCTGATCGGCGATCGCCGGCTGTATTACCTGTTGGCGGAATACGACCCCGAGTTCGTGGAGCTGTTCAAGGTGGCGGCCGATTTCGAGGACGATCTGCGCCGCAGTCCGGACATCACCCGCGATCTGGCGCGCCTGCTGGCCACACTGGCGAACCGGCAGGGCCTGCTGCCGTTCGGTGCGGCGGCCGTGGCGCGGGTGATCGAGCACGCCTCGCGCAGCATCGGCGACGCGCAGCGGGTCGATGTGCGCCTGAACTACCTGGGCGATTTGCTGACACAGGCCGATTACTTCGCCCGCCAGGTTGGCGAGACGCAGGTTGCGCCAGGCCACGTGCAGCTGGCCATCGACGCCGCGGAGCAACGCAGCGGGCGTGTTCGCGAGCGGGTGCAGGAGGCCATCCTGCGCGACACACTGCTGATCGACACCGCCGGTGAGCGGGTCGGGCAGATCAACGGCCTGGCCGTGCTGGGCCTGGGCAGCGTCATGTTTGGCCGGCCGAGTCGCATCACCGCCCGCGTGCGACCGGGCCAGGGCCGCGTGCTCGACATCGAGCGCGAGGTGGAGCTCGGTGGCCCGCTGCACTCCAAGGGCGTGCTGATCCTGTCGAGCTTCCTGGCCGCCCGCTACTCCACCGGCGA
>CAZZHF010000257.1:0-4402 GCA_964653545.1 uncultured Gammaproteobacteria bacterium
CTGGCGGTGGCCGATTACCTGGAGCACTACGGCCTGGGGCGGCGGCGCTTGCCCGACGGCAGCTGGGAAACCATCCGCGCGACGCACGCCTGGGACGACAGTTTTCTGGTCAGCAGCCTGTTCTTCTGCCAGATTGACCGCCATTCCGATCACCACGCCAACGTCGGGCGGCCGTACCAGATCCTGCGCGTGATGCACGAGGCGCCGCGCCTGCCCTACGGCTACCTGACCATGATCTGGGTGGCCATGATTCCGCCGCTGTGGCGCAAGATGATGCACCCCCGCGTGGAAGCCTTTTGGGACACTGGTGCCGCCCTGCCCCATGCCCGTCCGGAGAACCTGCCAGCACGCTACCGGGCCGACGCGGTGTTCTGACTGCACTGCGGCGCACTGCCCGGAACCCTATCCTGCCGCCGGCGCCGGATAGAGTCTGAACCGGGGAAGGGTCGATAATGGTCCGATGGCCACCGCTCCGGTGGCGATGCCGGTACCCATGATGCCTTCCCTGACGACATTTTTTCCGTTGCTGCGCTGGCTGCGCACTTACCGCCGCGCCGATGGCGCCGCGGACCTGCTGGCCGGTGTGGTCACCGCCGTGCTTCTCGTGCCCCAAGCCATGGCCTACGCCGTGGTTGCCGGCCTGCCGCCGGAAGTGGGCCTTTACGCGAGCGTGCTCCCGTCGCTGGCCTATGCCGTGCTCGGCACCAGCCCTTACATCGGTCTCGGGCCAGCGGCGGTCATCGCCATAATGGTGGCGAGCGCGCTTGCGGCGGCGGGTCACGGCGACCCCAGCCTGCTCATAGCCAACGCACAGGCGCTGGCCGCCATCTCGGCCCTGACCCTGCTCGCGCTTGGCATACTGCGCGGCGGTGCATTCATGACCTTTCTCAGCCGACCGGTTCTGGATGGCTTCGTCAGCGGAGCCGCGCTGCTGATCGTGCTCTCTCAATTGCCGACACTGCTCGGGATTTCCACCCCGAGCGGCCACCTGTTTCACGAAGTGTTGATCGCCGTTTGGCGCGCCCTGGGAAGCGTCAACTGGATAACCCTGGCGGTTGGACTGACCTGTGTAGGGCTGCTTGTGCTGGGCAGCCGGCCGCTACGCGCCCTGCTCGCCCGGCTGCCTCTGTCACCTATACAGGTGACCTTCCTCGGTCGGTTGACACCCTTGGTGGTACTGGCAGCGGCGACCTTCGCGGTAGGGGCGGGCGGGCTTTCTGACCACGGTGTTGCCGCCGTTGGCGACATCCCGGCCGGTCTACCCATGCCATCACTTGCCTTTGTCGGCAAAGCGAACTGGATCGAGCTGTTGGCGCCCGGCATACTGATTGCGCTGATCACCTACGTCAGTAGCGTATCCATCGCCCAGGGACTGGCCAGCCGCCGCCGCGAACGCATCGACACCCGCCAGGAACTGTTCGCCCTGGGCGCCGCCAATGTGGTAGCTGCCGTCAGCAGCGCCATGCCGGTGGAAGCGAGCTTCAGCCGTTCGGCGCTCAATTATTCCGCAGGCGCCCGCACACCCCTGGCCGGCGTGGTCAGCGCCATGCTGGTTGCCGTGACCGCGCTGTGGTTGACCGGGCTGTTTCACGACCTGCCCAAGGCGGGACTGGCCGCGCTGATCGTGGTCGCGGTAGCGCCGCTGATCGACCTGGCGGGCTTCCGCCGCACGCTTGCCTACAGCCGCAGCGACGGCCTGACCTTTGCCTCCACGTTCGTGGCAGTCTTGATCACAGGCGTCGAGCGCGGCTTGCTGCTGGGCGCGCTGCTGGCCTTGGCGATCTACGTCTGGCGCAGCGGTCGGCCACACATGGCGGTACTCGGTCGCCTGCCGGGCAGCGAACACTTCCGAAACGTCAACCGTTACGCGGTCGAAAGCTGGCCGCACCTGCTGCTGCTGCGGATAGACGAGAGCCTGTATTTCGCCAACGTCAGCCGGGTGGAGCAGTACATCCTCGAGGCGCTGGCCGCGCGCCCTGAGGTGACCGACCTGGTATTGGTGGGCAGCAGCATCAACCACATCGACAGCAGCGGTCTGGCCATGCTCGAAAACCTGGTTCCGGCGTTGGTCGAAGCGGGTGTACGGACGCATCTCGCGGAGTTCAAGGGCACCGTGCTTGACCGCCTGCAACGCGGCCGCTTGCTAAAGTTGCTGGCGCCTGGGCGGGTCTTCCTTAGCACCCAGCAAGCCGTGTCCGGGCTGGCGGAATCGGCCCCAGAACCGGTCTCAATCTAGGAGTTTTCTGACATGACGCCGCCGACTGTGATGGTGACGATGGGTGACGAAATCCGGCCACTGGTCGAGAGCTCTTTGAGTGAGCTTGCACGGATTCAATTCCTCGGCGACGTGCCAGCCGACCAGCGGCAGGCGGCGCTGGCCGCAGCCGATGTCCTGTTCTGCCTGCGTCCGCGGTTGGAAATCGACGCCGACTGGCCAGCGCAGCCCGCCTGGAAGTTCGTTCAATTCATGAGCGCTGGCGTGGATCATATTGATTTATCTAAATTTCCCGAATCGACTCAACTCGCATGTAATGCCGGCGGATTCTCCGAGCCGATGGCGGAACACGTCCTCGCGATGGCGCTCGCCCTGTCCAAGAAACTGCTCTATAACCACCATCGCATGCAGCAGGGTGTGTTCGACCAGCTGAGCGACACCGGCACGCTGCGTGGCAAGGTGGCCGCCATCATCGGTTTCGGCGGCATCGGTCAGGCCACGGCTGACTTGCTGGGTCTGCTGGGCATGCGTATCCACGCGGTCAACCGTAGCGGGCGCAGCGACTATCCGGCCGAGTTCGTGGGTACGCTCGACCAGCTCGAAACGGTGCTGCGGGCAGCCGATGTGGTGGTGATCTGCCTGCCGTTGACGCCCGGCACGAAAGACCTGATCGGCGCCCGCGAGCTGGGTTGGCTCAATCCCGATGCCATGCTTATTAACGTGGCGCGGGGCGAGATCATCGACCAGAAGGCGCTGTATGACTTTCTGGTGGCGAATCCGCAGGCCAGCGCCGGTATCGACGCCTGGTGGATAGAGCCGTTCCGGCATGGCGAGTTCCGCATGGATTACCCGTTTCTGGATCTGCCGAACGTGCTCGGCTCGCCGCACAACTCGCCCCGCGCTCCTGGCGGCGGCAGGGTGTCGGCCAAACGCGCCTGCGACAATATCGCGCGCTATCTGCGCGGCGAACAGCCCCACGGCCTGCTGGACCCGGCGGCAAGCAACATGACCTGAGCGCACCGGCGCGACCGGCCCCGTTGACTGACCACCACGTTACCAGTATCGGACGGGCACCACCCGGGGATGTCATGGCCATCAGGCCAATGATCCCGGCAACCACCAACCTGCCACGAAACACCAAACATCCATGGACCCAGAACAACCATCGGCACCGGCCTGGCATGCTCAATCGGTGCCAGAGGCACTGCTCACCCTGTCCGTGGATGCCGGCAGCGGCCTGAGTGGCCCGGAAGCGGCGCGGCGTCTGGACCGCTACGGCCCCAACAGCCTGCCGGCAGCCAAGCGACGCGGGCCCTGGCTGCGCTTTGTTCTACAGTTCCACAATCCCCTGCTCTACGTGCTGCTGGGGGCCGGTGGCATCACCTACGCGCTCGAAGACTACGTGGACGCAGGCGTGATTCTTGGGGTGGTGCTCGTCAATGCTCTGATCGGCTTCATCCAGGAAGGCCGGGCGCAAAGAGCACTCGAAGCCGTACACGCCATGCTCGCCAGCCACGCCACAGTGCTGCGGGAGGGCGAGCGGCACCGGATCGACGCCGCCCTGCTGGTGCCCGGCGACATCGTATTGCTGGAGTCCGGCGCCCGCGTGCCGGCGGACCTGCGCCTGCTGCGGGTGAAGAACCTGCGAGTCAACGAGGCGGCTCTCACCGGCGAGTCGGTGCCGGTGGACAAGCGAGTTGAAGCGGTCGCCGCCGACGCGCCCATTGGCGACCGCTTCGGCATGGCCTACTGCGGCACGGTAGTGAGCTTCGGCCAGGGCCACGGCCTGGTGGTCAGCACTGGCCGGACCACCGAGATCGGGCGCATCGGCACCCTGGTTGGCGAAGTCCAGGCGCTGGCAACCCCGCTTACCCGTCGGCTCGATCAGTTCGCGCGCCGTATCACGGCCGCCATCCTCGGACTGGGGCTGGCCACGTTCCTGTATGGGTATTTCATGCGCCAGATGCCGGGCCTGGATATCTTCCTGGCGGTGGTAGGGCTGGCGGTGGCCGCCATCCCCGAGGGTCTGCCGGCCGTCGTGACCATCGTGCTGGCCATCGGCACCCGCGCCCTGGCCCGCAATCACGCCATCATCAGGCGTCTGCCGGCGGTCGAGAGCCTTGGCTCGGTCACCGTGATCTGCTCCGACAAGACCTGCACGCTGACCCGCAACGAGATGACCGCCGT
>CAZZHF010000258.1:0-4395 GCA_964653545.1 uncultured Gammaproteobacteria bacterium
AGGCCGGTCGAGATGTAGGGGTGGGTGCCGGCGTCGACGTCCGGGTTCACGCGCAGCGCCACCGGCGCCCGAAGTCCCAGTGCCATCGCCACCTGGTTCAGGCGTTCCAGCTCGGCGGCCGATTCCACGTTGAAGCAGGCAATGCCGGCCGCAAGTGCCTGGCGCAGTTCCTCGGTGCTCTTGCCAACACCGGAGAACACCACCCGATCGGCCCTGCCACCGGCGCGCAGCACGCGCGCCAGTTCGCCGCCCGACACCACGTCGAAGCCGGCACCCAGGCGCGCCAGCACATTCAGCACGGCCAGGTTGGAGTTGGCCTTGACGGCGTAACAGACCCGATGCGGCTGCGCGCCAAAGGCGGCGTCGTAGGCGCGGTAAGCGCTCTCGATGGCGGCGCGCGAGTAAACGTAGCAGGGCGTGCCGAACAGCTCCGCCACCGCGGCCAGCGCGACCCGCTCCAGGTGCAGCGCGCGGTCGCGGTAGTCCAGCGTGGTCATGGCGCGGGCGAAGGGGCTTCCGGTGCCGTGTCGGCGGGGCTGGCCGGCGTTTGTGGCGACGGCAGGTAAAGCGGGCCAGTCTGGCCACAGCCGGATAGCAACAAAGTCAACGCCACGACAGCGGCTGGCAGCGCCCGGCCGCTGCGACGGAACAGTAGATACACGGAATGCTTCCTCGGGCTCGGTGCGAGATTAACCCAGGCTGACGCAGACAAAACCCGCCTGCACCCGTTCAGGTGATCGGGGCCATTGCTGCTAGAATGTGCGCCCCGCCCGGGACATGGCTATGTAGCTCAGCCGGTTAGAGCACGGCACTCATAATGCCGGGGTCGGTGGTTCGAGTCCACCCATAGCCACCATCGAAAGTGCCCTGGATACCCGTCCCTGCTGGCGGGTAAAAAACTCCCTTCTCTCCCGTGGCGCCTGGTCATGCCGCGATCAGTAGCGTATCCGCCAGCCAGGCGGATAGCAGTTCGGCGGCGCGGTGGGCGGGATCCTGCGCCGTGCCGGCGCGCGTCATGGCGCCGCAGGCGCTGGCAAAGCTGCGACCGCCACGCACGGCCTTCAACAGCGCAGTTTCGTCATCGGGCAGGGATCGGAAGTACACCCGCTCCTCCCGGCGCCACACCAAACAGCACGTTGGCGCGGGCAGGCGTTGTGGCGCCGTGGCTTGCTCACCGGCTTGCACCGCGCGCCAGGCAGCCGGGATGTTCCAGGTCAGGCGCAGCAGGTGCAGCGCCGGCTGCAGGCGAAACCGCAGGCGCGGAAACTGTTCGGCCGGCACGCTGGCGAGGTCGGCAGCGCTCAAGGGCGGAACATCGGCGGCATCGAAGGCGGCCAGCAGCGTCCACTCGAATGCCGCCGCGGCTTTGAGCCAGGGCCGGCGCCGGAAAGGGGCGTGGTGGCCGAGAAATCCCGGCAGCGCCGCCCCGAAATCGCGCAGCGTGAACGAGCGCGACGGTTGGGCAGCGATGTAGGCCGCGGCGAGGCGCTCGAACCCGGCCTCGCCGAGCAGGCTGTGCAGGACCGGAAAATCGGCCGCGAGTGCCTCGCCAAGCCGAAGGCGATAGGCCTGGTGATACACGGCCAGTCGTTGCGAGACGGAAAACTGCGCACCCTCGTCGATTAGCCCGGCAGCAGGAGCTGTGCCGTCGAGTACATGCGCGGCCAGTGCGCGCTGGAAGGTCGCCAGCGCGGTCATGCCGCAGCCCGGGTGGCGGCGGCAATGGCGCGGGCCTGGGCGAGCTCGTCTACCAGCTCGGGCAATGGCGGAATACGGTCGTCGCGCTCCAGCAGCGTGGCTGCCTTGGGAAAGCGCTGCATCGCCGTTGCGTACAGCGCCCACACCGCCTCGCACACCGGCTCGTCGTGGGTATCGATCTTGTGGTTGCCATGATCCCGGTGGCCGGCGATGTGCAGCTGGGCCACCCGCGTTGGCGGTATGCCGGCCAGGTACCGGTTCGGATCAAAGCCGTGATTGCAGGCCGACACGTAGACGTTGTTCACGTCCAGCAACAGTAGGCAATCGGCGCGTTCGGCCAGCGCTGCGAGGTAGTCCCACTCGCTCAGGCGGTTGTGGCTGGCGGCCAGATAGGTCGACGGATTTTCGAGCAGCAGGCGTCGGCCAAGGCGCTCTTGCACGCGCAGCACCCGCGCCGCGACGTGGGCGAGGCACTCCTCGGTGTAAGGCAGGGGCATCAGATCGTGCAGGTTAAGGCCATCGACGCCAGTCCAGCAAAGATGGTCGGAAACCCAGGCTGGCTCGACCCGCGCGATCAGCGTGGCGAGCCTGTCCAGGTAAGCTTCGTCTAGCGCATCCACCCCGCCGATAGACAGCGACACGCCGTGCAGCACCACAGGGAAGTCGCGTCGCACCTGGTCAAGCACCGCCAGTGGCTTGCCGCCGGCCACCATGAAGTTCTCCGAGATGACCTCGAACCAGTCCACGCCGGCTGGCGGCGCAGCGAGCACATCGGCGAAATGCTCCCTGCGCAGGCCTAGTCCGAAGCCGAGGCTGGGTAGCGGATGCACAGCGGAACTCCAGAGAAAGGCCGGGCCACTCTGCTGGCCCGGCGTGGGGTCGGGTTATTCGCCAGCGGTGCCGCCAGCGGCCGTGCAGTCTTCTTCGGACATTGCCTTGAAGCCCTGGCCCTTGCACGAGTTCTGGCCCTTGCAGGCGTTCTGCGCGGTCTTACAATCTGCTTGTCCCTTGCAAGCGTTGACGCCCATGCAATGCACTTGCGCTTCTTCGGCCTGGGCGGTTGCGGGTGCCAGCGAGCCGGCGGCAAACAGCGCCGCGACCGCGCCCGCGATCACCAGCCCTGAGGATTTAGCATTGGCCATTGTGTGCTCCTGAACCGAGTGGATAACCCAGCCGCCCGGCGGGCGACTGTCGGCCGCAACGATTGCCGCGGCCAGTGCTTATGACTCCCCTGCCAGCCGCTTGTTACACGTCGTCAGCCGAAGAGGACAACCAAACTTGAACGCCAGGCCCGCGGCAAAGCCGCCCGCACTCCATTGCCCATGGGCGCGCACGGAACTCGACATCGCCTATCACGACCATGAATGGGGCGTGCCGCAGCACGACGACCGCACGCTGTTCGAGTTCCTGATTCTCGAAGGCGCGCAGGCCGGCCTGTCCTGGTCGACCATCCTGAACAAGCGGCCAGCCTACCGGGCCGCGTATCGTGAGTTCGATGTGGCCCGCGTAGCGGCTTTCGACGATGCCGACCGGGCACGACTGATTGCGGACGCAGGTATTGTGCGCAATCGGCTGAAGATCGACGCCTCGATCGGCAATGCGCGGGCCTTTCTGGCAGTACAACGAGAGTTCGGCAGCTTCGACCGCTACTTGTGGCAGTGGGTGGATGGCCAACCGCGCCACAACCTGTGGCAGGAGATGTCCCAGGTGCCGGCCCGGACGGCATTGTCCGATGCGCTCAGTGCGGACCTGAAGCGGCGCGGCTTCAAGTTTGTCGGCAGCACGATCTGTTACGCCTATATGCAGGCGGTCGGCCTGGTGAACGACCACCTGCAAGGCTGTCCGCGGTGGGCGGCGCTGGCGAGGAATTGAATGATTAGCCGCCCATCTGCGCGGCGATGGCGAACACATGCACGCGGGCGTGCCGCCAGCGGCGCACCCGACGCAACCTGAAGTAACGCAGCAGCAAATGGGCCGCTCGCCATGGTCGACGGCGCAAAGCGCGCAGCAGGGTGCGAAGCGAGGGGCCGGCGTAATCGGCCGGGCCCCGCCAGTCCGGGCGAAGCGCGTTCGGTGCCAGCCGCTGTCTGGTAAAGCCTTGTCGACGCAGCAGATCGGCCAGCGTGGCCGGCGAGAAATACCAGCGATGATCGAGCTGATATATCCAGTGGTCGGTGCCTTCCTCCACGCGATCGATGCAGCAGTAGTTGCCGGTTTCCACGATCAGCCAGCCGCCCGGCGCGAGGTGCCGACGCAAGTCCTTGATGGCTGCCGCCGGCTCCGGCAGATGTTCGACCACGTCCCACAGTGTTATGACGTCGAACCGGTCGTCAGGAGCGATCTGCGCTGGCGTGCCGCGCAGCAACCGCACACCTGACAGATCCAGACACGGCGCTACCGACAGTGCCGGGTCGAGCGCCGTGACCTGCCAGCCAGCGTGTGCCGCGGCGGCGGCGAAGAAGCCTGCACCCGCGCCGACCTCCAGTAGTGCTCCTCGCGTCAGTCCCAGGCTGTTGACGAAGGCTTGTTGCACATCGGCGATCTGCGCCTTGCGGGTCGGTGAGAAGTAGTCGCTGACCTGCTGCCCCGCGTCGTCGTAAGCCGTCTCAAAGTAGGTAACGCTGGCCTGTTCGCTGCGCCCGACTGGATACTGCCAAGCCAGCCCACAGGCACGGCACTCGCGTATCGATACATGCT
>CAZZHF010000259.1:0-4383 GCA_964653545.1 uncultured Gammaproteobacteria bacterium
GACCATGGACGAGGCGGCGCCGCTGGCGGACATCTTCGTCACCGCCACCGGCAACCTGGACGTCATCACCCACGACCACATGGCGGCCATGAAAACGCAGGCTATCGTCTGCAACATCGGCCATTTCGATTCCGAAATCGACGTGGCCGGCCTGCGCCAGTACCAGTGGGACACCATCAAGCCGCAGGTGGACCACATCATCTTTCCGGACGGCAAGCGCATCATCCTGCTGGCCGAAGGGCGGCTGGTGAACCTGGGCTGCGCCACCGGCCACCCGAGCTTCGTGATGTCGAACTCCTTCACCAACCAGGTGCTGGCACAGATCGAGCTGTTCGGCCACGGCGAGCGTTATCAAAAGCAGGTCTATGTGCTGCCCAAGCACCTGGACGAGAAAGTCGCCACCCTGCATCTGGCGCGCATCGGCGCTCGTGTGACGCGCCTGACCGACAAGCAGGCGGCGTACCTGGGCCTGTCCCAGCAGGGGCCGTTCAAGCCCGATCATTACCGGTACTGAGGCCCGCCGTGGGTAGCGAGCGCAGCTTCAGCTTCGAGTTCTTCCCGCCGCGCAGCGACGAGGCCGCGGCGCGCTTTGTCGAGGCCCGGCGGGTACTACTGGCACTGGACCCGGCCTATGTGTCGGTCACCTTTGGCGCGGGCGGCAGCACGCGAGACCTGACCCTGGATACGGTCAGCGCTATCCAAGCCGAGCAACAGGCTCCGGTGGCGCCGCACATTTCCTGCGTCGGCGCCAGCGCCAGCAGTATCCGCGAGCTGCTGGATGGCTACCGTGGGCTCGGCATCCGCCGGCTGGTGGCGCTGCGCGGCGATGTGCCGTCCGGGATGGGCGATACGCCGGGCGAGTTTCGCTACGCCAGTGACCTGGTGGCCTTCATCCGCCGCGAGACCGGCGACTGGTTTCACCTGGAAGTGGCCGCCTACCCGGAAGTGCACCCGCAGGCAAAAAGCGCCCGCGCCGACATGGACGCCTTCGTGCGCAAGGTCCGGGCCGGTGCCGACGGTGCGATTACGCAGTACTTCTTCAACGCCGACGCCTATTTCCGCTTTCGCGAGGCGGCGACGGCGGCCGGCGTCACGGTGCCCATCGTGCCGGGCGTGATGCCCATCACCAACTACACGCAGCTTGCCCGTTTCTCCGCTGCCTGTGGCGCGGAAATTCCGCGCTGGCTGGCGCGCCGGCTGGAGGATTTCGGCGATGATCTGGGCAGCCTGCGCGCCTTTGGGCTGGACGTAACCCTGACGCTGTGCCGGCGCTTGCTGGATGGCGGCGTGCCCGGCATTCACTTCTATACCCTCAACCGCGCCGAGCCATCTGCCACGCTGTGGCAGGCGCTGGAGTTGTCGCTGGGCTGACGGGGTCGTGCACGAAGCCCTTGGCGGTTGCCGGCCTCGTCTTACCTGGTAAGGCGACATGCTAGAGTGCGACCGGAAGTCTCCGGAGCCCGCCATGTCGTCAGTCACTGTTTCAACAAAAGGTCAGATCGTGCTGCCGGCCGAGGTACGCCGCACTTTGGGTATCGTTGGCGGCAGCCGGCTTGAGGTTACCGTGATCGGCAACGAGGTCGTCCTCAAATCCGTGCGGGGCGACCCGGTGCAGCCGCAGGATTGTGTGAGCACCATACCCAATACTGCCGGACCCCTGTCCGTAGAGCGCATGGATGAGTTGCTCGATCAGGCTTTTGTACGCGACGCGAAACCGTGATCGCACTCGATACCAACATCCTGGTGCGCCTGTTTGTCGAGCCGGCGGATGATCAGGAGCGCTCCCAACAGGCCGTGGTGCTGGCGCATCTGGAATCGGCGCAATCGTTTTTTGTGCCATTGAGCGTATCGCTGGAACTGGCATGGGTACTGGGCAAGGTGTACCGCTGCGATGCCGAGGTTTTGCGTGACATGCTCGACCATTTGACGCGTTTGGCAAACGTGGACGTGGAAGCGGCGGCGGATCTTATGCGCGCCGCGGACATGCACGTCGCCGGGCTGGATTTTGCCGATGCCTTGCACTGTGCGCGCTCGGTGCAATGCTCCGCGCTGTTGACATTCGATGACCGGCGATTTGCACGCAAGGCCAAACGATTGGCGGTGCGGCCGAGTGTGGTGGTGCCAAAGGCCAGATAGCGGCGCAGGCCCAGGTTTTCGGCTGAAACGCCCGTCGGCAGGACTCTCGCAGCCGGCTTTTTCGGAAGCCCGCGCCTACAATTGCCGCCATGAACAACGCCGATTTCGTCGCCCGTGACCTGGCTGTTCTGTGGCATCCGTGCACGCAGATGCAGGATCACGAGTGGCTGCCGCTGGTGCCGATCCGCCGCGGCGCCGGCGTGTGGCTGGAAGACTACGACGGCAAGCGCTACCTGGACGCCATCAGTTCCTGGTGGGTGAATCTGTTCGGCCACGTCAATCCGTGTATTTCGGCTGCCGTGGCGACACAGGCGAGCCAGCTCGAACATGTCATTTTCGGCGGTTTTTCGCACGAACCGGCGCTGCTGCTGGCCGAGCGCCTGGTGGCCCTGACAGCGCCGACCCTGAGTCGCTGTTTCTTTGCCGACAACGGTTCGGCGGCGGTCGAGGTGGCGCTCAAGATGAGTTACCACTACTGGCGAAATAGCGGCATCGTCGGTAAATCCCGCGTCATCAACCTGACCGGCGCCTACCACGGGGAGACACTTGGCGCGCTGGGCATGGGCGACGTCGGCCTGTACCGGGATGCCTATGCCGAACTGCTGCGCGCGCCGATCACCGCACCGTCACCGGATGCGTACGCCCGCGAGCCGGGCGAAAGCTGGGCGGCGGTGGCGCAGCGGCGTCTGGCCGACATGCAGGCGCTGCTCGAACGGCACGCGCGCGAGGTCTGCGCGGTGATCATCGAACCGCTGGTGCAATGCGCCGGGGGCATGCGCATGCATCACGCCGATTACCTCACCGGTTTGCGCGCGCTGTGTGATCGCTATCAGGTACATCTGATCGCCGACGAAATCGCGGTCGGCTTTGGTCGTACCGGTACGCTGTTCGCTTGCGAGCAGGCCGGCATCGCGCCCGACTTTCTGTGCCTGTCCAAGGGTCTGACCGGTGGTTACCTGCCGCTGGCGGTGGTGTTGACCACCGACACCATGTACCAGGCCTTCTATGCCGAGTACGCCAGCGAGCGGGCCTTTCTGCATTCCCACAGCTACACCGGCAATCCGCTCGGCTGCGCAGCGGCGCTGGCCACCCTGGACATTTTTGCCACCGAACCGGTGCTGGAGCGTAACCGCGCATTGGCGGCGGCGATGGCACGCCAGACGGCGCACCTGGTCGACCACCCTCACATTGCCGAGGTGCGCCAGACCGGCATGATCCTGGCTATCGAACTGGTGCGCGACAAGGCCAGCCGCGCGCCCTTCCCCTGGCAGGAACGTCGCGGTCTGCGCGTCTACCAGCACGGCCTCGAGCACGGCGTGCTGCTGCGCCCGCTGGGCAATGTGGTGTATTTCATGCCGCCTTACGTGATTACTGAAGACGAAATCGCCCACCTGGCGCGGGTGGCCTGCCGGGGCATCGACCTGGCGGTGGCGGGCTGAGCCACCCTTTACCGAGCGAACCGCCATGAGCACACCCGATATGCAGGCCCAATGGCAGGCCGTGGCTGCCCATCAGGCCCGCCTTGCCGATTGCCGCATGCTCGATCTGTTTGCCGACGATCCGGGGCGCGCGGCGCGTTACAGCCTGGACGTGGCCGACCTGCACGTCGATTTCTCCAAGCACGTGCTGGACGACGCGGCGCTGCATGGCCTGCTGGCGCTGGCACAGGCGGCGGAACTGCCGCGTTGGCGCGACGCTCTGTTTGCTGGCGAGGCCATCAACAACACCGAAGGTCGTCCGGCCTTGCACAGTGCGCTACGTGACCAATCGGCAACGCCGCTGTGGGTGGACGGCGTGGATATCAGGCCGACCGTTGCCGCCATGCACCGGCAGGTGGCCGAGCTTGCCAGCGCCGTGCGCGAGGGCCGGCGCGCGGGTGCCAGCGGGCAGCGCTTCACGCGGGTCGTGAACCTGGGCATCGGTGGCTCCTACTGGGGCCCGGCGCTGGCGCTCGAAGCCCTGCATAGGTTCTCCTCGTCCCAGCTGCGCGTGGATTTTGTGTCGAGCGTCGATCCGGCGCCGCTGCGCCGGCTGCTGGCCGAGTGCGACCCGGAAAGCACACTGTTCCTGGTGTCGTCCAAGAGCTTCGGCACCACCGAGACGCTTTACAACTACCAGGCCGCGCGCGCTCACCTGGCGGCCCGCCTGGGCCCTGATGCGGCCAGTCGGCACTTCGTGGCGGTTACCGCCAGTCCGGCCAAGGCGCAGGCGCTGGGCTTCGCGCCAGACAGCATCATCACCTTCCCC
>CAZZHF010000260.1:0-4347 GCA_964653545.1 uncultured Gammaproteobacteria bacterium
CTTGGGCTTTTCCTTGGCGAAAAAAGCGCGCAGTGCCTCGCGGTGATCGGCACTGGCAAAGGTCAAGCCTTCCATTGCCAGTGATGCTGTCAGGACCTGCTCGATGACCTGGCCGACGAACAGATTGACCGAGCGCTTGGTGAGCTGGATGGCCAGCTGTGGCCCGGCTGCCAGCTTGCGCGCGAAGGCGTAGGCGCGGTCTTGCAGTTCCGCTGCCGGCACCGCATGGTTGATCAGGCCAATCGCAGCCGCCTGCGCGCCGGACATGGCATCGCCGGTCATCAGGAATTCCTTGGCCCGGTTGGGGCCAATTAAGAGCGGCCAGATGATGGCGCCGCCATCGCCGGCGACCACCCCAATCGATACGTGTGGATCGGCGATCTTGGCCGTTTCGTCCATGAAGCTGACGTCGGCAAACAGGCCGATGGTGGCGCCCAGACCCATGGCGTGGCCGTTGATCATCGACACGATGGGCTGCGGCGTGTTGGACATGGTCTTGACGATGTCCAGGCCTTCCTTGAGCACCACGGCGTAGCGTTCGCCCTTGCCCTCGATACTTTCGATCCATTTCAGGTCACCACCGGCACAAAAGGCTTTGCCGTCCGGGTCACCGGTCAACACGACAACGCGCGTGTCCGTATCCAGCGCGACTTCCAGAAACACCCGCGCCAGTTCGGCGTGCATGTCGGCATCGACGGCATTGCGCGCGGTCGGGTTCGACAGCGCGATGGTCAGAATGCTGCCGTCGCGTTGGAACTTGAGGCGTTGGTAACCCTGGTACATGGATCCTCCTGCTGGTGAATTTGGCTGCGTCCGGACAGGTGAGCGTGATCGCTGGCTAGGATACCGTGTAACCCGGAGAAGGGCCGATCACTTGTGGGGGGGCTTCTGTTTCTGTTGCCAGCAAGCCTTTGACGCAATCCCTGCGCTTTTATAATTGCGCATAATAGATATTATGTTAAATAATAAATCTGGCTTTTACCTGTTGCCATCAAACAGCGATAGGTATTCGGGATATTCGGAACCCGAGTCCGTTCCCCCTTCCGAGGGAACGCTCCCAACTGGCCACAGCCAAAGTCATGCTTGGCGCACGCGCGTCCCGGATCCGCTCGTCGCTACCTAGCGCGCCCTGCGCGGCGCGCCGCGTCCCGCGGGGCCACGGCGTGATCCGCCACCACCACCGGACCGACCATTGCCAGGCCTGGGCGTTACCCGGTCTTCCGCCGCCAGCCGCACGCGCGGCTTGGGCTTGACCAGTTTGTCGTGCTGCACCGGCTCCACCGGAAGCTTCTGGCCGATGTATTTTTCGATATCCGGCAAGGAGTACACGTAGCGCTCGCAGCCGAAACTGATTGCCTCGCCGGCGGCTCCCGCACGGGCCGTGCGGCCAATGCGGTGCACGTAATCCTCGGCGTCCTGCGGCAGGTCGTAATTGAAGACGTGGGTCACACCGTCGATATGCAGGCCGCGGGCCGCAACATCGGTGGCGACCAGAGCGGCCAGTTCGCCCATGCGGAAGCGATCCAGCAATTTTTCGCGTTTGCGCTGGTGCACGTCGCCGGTCATCAGGCCGGCCGGGATGCCATTGGCTTCCAGGTAGCCCCAGACCCGCTCCGCTTCCGCCTTGGTATTGACGAACACCATGCTGCGTGCCAGCTCCAGGGGCTGAAGCAAACCCAGTAACAACGGTACTTTCTCGTCCGTTGCAGTGTGGTAGATAACCTGACGCACACGGTCAACCGTGACCTTCTCGGGTTCAATACTCACCCGCTCGGGTTCGTTCATATGTTCGTAGGCGAGCTCCAGCACCCGTTGGGCCAGGGTGGCCGAAAACAGCATCGACAAACGCTGGGCCGGGGCCGGCATGCGCCGCATCAGATACCGGATGTCTTTTATGAATCCGAGATCGAACATTCGGTCCGCCTCGTCGAGCACCATGACTTGCACCGACGACAGGTCGAACACGCCCTGCTTCTCGTAGTCGATCAAGCGGCCCGGCGTACCCATCAACACATCGACACCGGCTTCCAGCTGGGTACGTTGCTTCTCATAGTCCACGCCGCCATAGGCCAGGCCGATACGGAAACCGAGCCCCTCGCCCAGCAATTCGGCGTCGCGATGAATCTGGATTGCCAGCTCGCGCGTTGGTGCCAGGATCAGCGCCCGCGGACGCGTGGCGGTACGCCCAGGCAAAGGAGGATGTCGCAACAGATTGTCGAACAGCGCCAGGAGGAAGGTGGCGGTTTTGCCGGTGCCGGTTTGCGCCTGGCCGGCCACGTCCTTGCCCGCCAGCAACAGCGGCAACGCCTGTTCCTGAATCGGCGTGCAGTTGGTAAAACCCGTCGCGGCGATGTTGGCAAGTAAGCGCGCGTCCAGAGGCAGCGCGGCAAATGGCGTGCCGGTGGTATGCGCGGGCGCTTTCAGGACTGGTATGGCTGCCCGTGGCGAGGCTTTTTTTGGCGCTGCTGCGTCAGGCTTTGCTTTGGGGTGACGTTGAGCCCGTGGCCGCCGTGGGGCGGATTCCGGGGGGGTCAGAATGGGTTCGGGGACGCTGGGTGTGCGGCGGAGAACGGCTTTTACTGCATGGATCAGACGACTTATCACGTAATGGGATTGCTTATTTAAGGAGTTAACGAGCCACGATTATACCGGTGTCACCGGCGGCAAGCCCGACCATCCCCCAAGGTCGCGGACAGATGTGGCGGAGAGGGAGGGATTCGAACCCCCGGACCCTTGCGGGTCAACGGTTTTCAAGACCGCCGCTTTAAACCGCTCAGCCACCTCTCCGCGGGCGGGCGAAGGATAGCGGAGCCCCCGCCCGACTGCCAGACCCGGCCGTCCGAGTGGCGCCGCCATGGGATTTGTTTAGAATCACCCTGCCCCGATGGCCAATACCGAGGTCCAGACGTAATGAATACCAACCCGCTAGAAGCATCCCTGCGCGCTTCCCCGCGCGCCACAACCAGCGCCCTGATCCGAAATACCTACATGCTGTTGGCGATGACGCTGCTGTTCAGCGCCGCGACCGCCGCCTTTGCGATGGCGCTCGATCTGCGCGGGCCCGGCCTGTTGTTGACCCTGGGCGGCTACTTCGGGTTGCTGTTCGCGGTTCACAAGCTGCGCAACAGCGCCTGGGGCATCCTGGCCGTATTCGCGCTGACCGGCTTCATGGGCTTCACACTCGGCCCGATCGTGAACATGTACCTGAAGATGTTCAGCAACGGCCACCAGCTGGTGATGACGGCACTGGGTGGCAGTGGTGCGATTTTCCTGGGCCTGTCCACCTACGCGCTGACCTCGAAGCGGGATTTCAGCTTCATGGGCGGCTTTCTGTTTGCTGGCGTGATGGTGGCTTTCCTGGCCGGGCTGGGGGCCGTATTCCTGCAAATTCCGGCGTTGTCACTGGCCGTGAGTGCGATGTTCGTGCTGTTAATGAGCGCGCTCATCCTGTATCAGACCAGCGCGCTGGTAAACGGCGGCGAGACCAACTATCTGATGGCCACGGTCACTCTCTATGTCAGCCTCTACAACCTGTTCCTGAGTCTGCTGCACTTGCTCGGTTTCGCCGGTGGCGAAGACTGATCGTCGCTCGTCGACGGCTTGTGAAAAACCCCGCCGCCGCGGGGTTTTTCACATCCGGATACCTGTCAAGCGACGCCGAGTTTCTGTAGCTGATCGAGCAGCCATTCCCGCCGCTCGGTAGCCAGGCCACGTACCGGCGGCAGGACTGGCCCGACCGGAAATCCAATCGCCTCCATCCACGGCTTCATCATGGCGATGTGGCTGGCGTAGGTGCCGGTACGCGCCATATCGGTGGCCAGGTCCTCGAAGAACACCCGCGCCGGTTGCAGCGCCTCCCAGGGCTTGCGCGCCTCCTCCCAGCGCCCGGCCCGGCCCAGCGTGTAGTACTCGCGCATCAGCGGGCGCAGCTTGCCGTAGGCCAGATACCAGAACGCCGCCCACAGCACCTGTCCACCGGCGCGCAGGTCGTCCAGGAAAAAGCTCTCCATCGGCTCACTGACGATGAAATCCGGGCGCACCCGGCGGCGCAACACCAGCGTATCGGAGCGGCTGAAGCTGCCCTGCTTCACCCCGACCACGGTGTCGATCTCATTGAAGCTCAGCTCGATGACGTTGCTCATGACACTCTCCGTTTTGTCTGCTGGGCGGCGGGATGCCGTCCGTCGATGGTGACAAGATACGGAGATGCCGTTTCGCGCCGATTGCGCGATGCTGGCGCTTTGGTTTCGTGAGTTGCGCTGCCGACATCGGACGCATCGTGGCATGCTGGCCGACGATCCAGACGATCAGAGCTTGGCGAGTGGCATGCGATGAGGTCCGGAGAGT
>CAZZHF010000261.1:0-4343 GCA_964653545.1 uncultured Gammaproteobacteria bacterium
CGGCGGTGTCCAGGATCCACAGCGCAAAACGCTTGCGGACGGCGGCCAGGTAGGCGCCGTCCGGCTGGCCGCTGCGCGTGTCGCCGAAGAACACCACCAGCTCGGGCGTCGAGGCCACGAAGCCGTACCAGACATCGAGGATGGCCTCGGTCTGGTCGGCGAGGATGGCCCGGCTCTGGCGCAGCGCTGCCACGTCGTCGGCGCCGAACAGCATCGACTTCTGCAGCGCCGCCAGGTCGGCCATCGAGTACGGCGCACGGGCCAGTGTCGACTGGCCCAGCGCGTAGCCGGGTGCACGGCCTTGCGGCGCTGCCGCGCCGGCATCCGCCACCACACCGAGCGTGGTGGCGGCAAGCAGCAGTTTCAGCATCGTCATGAACAACTCCTGGTGTCTTGGGTTGGAACGGGTCTGCCGACCCGGATGTGATTGCGCAACGTCCCCAGTGTGTCCCCATCATCTGTACCATGGATGCTGTGAAGTACTCAAAACACCATCCATCGTTCAGAACGGAGGCAGCGACCCCGGCCCTCGCCATTGATCGACTTTCCGGTCTGCTGGATCGTTTCCGCGTGCGGGCCCACCTGTTCCATGCCGGCGCCCTGTGCGGCACGACCGTCTTCGACGCGAAGCCGGGCCGCGCCTTCCTGCATGTGCTGCGCCGCGGCGAGTTGGTGGTGACGCACGGCCATGTCAAAGGCCTGAAACGCCGTGTCGTCGTGAACGAGCCGACGCTGATGCTCTACCCCCGGCCGGTGGCGCACACCTTCCATAACCCGCCGCGCGACGGATCGGATTTCACGTGCGCCACACTCGACTTCGATGGTGCCGAGCACAACCCGCTGGTGGTGGCGCTGCCAGCTCTGGTGCTCGTCCCGCTGGATCAGGTCGATGGCCTGCAGCCCGCGCTCGACCTGCTGTTCGCCGAGACCGACCGCGTGCGCTGCGGCTCGCGACTGCTGGCCGACCGCTTGTTCGAGGTCGTGCTGATCCAACTGCTGCGCTGGCTGATCGACCACCCGGGCGCGAGCGGCGTCGGCAGCGGCCTCATCACAGGGCTGGCTGATCCCCGTCTTGCCAGGCTGCTCGTCGCGCTGCACGCGGCGCCCGCCGAGGCGTGGCCGCTGGAGCGCATGGCGGTGCAGGCCGGCATGTCGCGCACGGCGTTTGCCGTGACCTTCAAGCAGGCCACCGGCGCCACGCCAGCGGGCTACCTCGCCGACTGGCGACTGACCCTGGCCATGTCCGAACTGCGTGCGGGCGGATTGCTCAAGGCCGTGGCCGACGCGGTGGGGTACGGCAGCGCCACGGCGCTGTCCAAAGCCTTCAAGCAGCGCTACGGTGTGGCGCCGCGAGACTGGCGCAAGGCGGACCAGGGGCAGCACGAGACCTGACCAGGGCCCAAGGCTGCGTCGGCCTCGACGAACCCCGCCCCACCCCGATGCAGGCCAGCCCCGCAAACACCACGCCGGCCGCCACGGCCCGCTTCTGCCACCGCGTGCGCTGGCGAAACACGACCAGCGACATGGCGGTCGCCAGCACGATGTACGCATTGGTGTCGGCCACCACCTCGGCTGCGGAAAGCGTGCGCATGGCCTCGATGACCAGGGCATCGGCCACGGCGACGCTGAAGTAGCCGACGACGCCGATGGCGGTGCCGATCCACGCTAGTGCGCCCGGCACCTCCCCGAAGGCGGGACCCATGTAGCAGATGCCGCATAGTCGTATAGTGGTAAGTATTCAATGACTTACTAACGACGCTCGGGACCCCCTCATGCAGATCCGGCTCTCCACCGAAGAACGCCAGGCAGAGATCGTGGCTGCGGCGCTGCGCCTGGCGCGCGAGTCGAGCCCGGCCTTGATCACCACCAGCGACATCGCAGCGGCCATCGGCGTCACGCAGGGTGCCGTCTTCAAGCACTTTCCCACCAAGGACGCCATCTGGCTCGCGGCCATGCGCTGGGTGCGCGAGACCCTGCTGCAAACGCTGCAGACCGCCGTGGACGACGCGGTCACGCCCCTGGACGCGTTGTCTGCGATGTTCCGCACGCATGTCGAGTTCGTCATCGCCCACCCGGGCGTGCCCCGGTTCATCTTCCATGAGCTCCAGCAACCTGCCGACTCCGCGGCCAAGAGCGAGGTACGCGCCGTGCTCCAGGGTTACCGCAAGCTGCTCGTCGGTCAGTTGAATCTGTCGATCCAGAGCAAGCTGGTCAGCCCCGAACTGGACGCCGAAGCCGCTGCGACGAGTTTCATCGGCCTGATCCAGGGGCTGGTCATGCAATCGATGCTGACTGGGCGCACGGCTGCGATGCGCCAGCAGTCGGATGCCCTCTACGCCCTTTACCGGCGCAGCCTCGGGGAAGCCTCATGAAACTCTCCTCTATCGGCATCCGCCGAGTCGTCCTTGGGCTCCTGGGCGTCCTGCTGCTGGCCGCGTTGGCCTTCGTGGTCATGCGGTCGGGGCCGCTGGCGCCGACGCGCGTCACGGTCGTGCAAGCAGCCGAAGGCCGGCTCACGCCTGCTCTGTTCGGCATCGGCACGGTCGAGGCAAGGCGCAGCTACCTGATCGGTCCGACGGCGGCCGGCCGTGTGCGCACCGTGACCGTGGACGTCGGCAGCCTCGTCAAGGCGGGCCAGTTGCTGGCCGAGATGGATCCGGTCGACCTGGACGAGCGCACGGCCGCGCTCGACGCCGCAGTGGCGCGTGCCGGCAGCGCCATGGCTGGCGCGGATGCCCAGCGCCGCGACGCCCTGGCACGCCAGGCGCTGGCGGCCGTCAACGCGCGTCGCACGGTCGAGTTGGGCCAACAGAACTTCATCAGCGCCAATGCCGTCGAGGCCCGGTTGCAGGAGCAGGCGTCGGCCGACGCGGTTGTCACCGCGGCCACTGCCAACGTGGCTGCGGCCCGACAGGATCAACAGCGCCTGGCGGCCGAGCGGGCTGGACTGCGCCAGCAGCGCGCCAACGTGCGCCTGCTGGCCCCTGCCGACGGCGTGGTGATCAGCCGCGATGCCGAACCCGGGTCGACCGTGGTGGCCGGGCAGGCCGTGCTGCGGGTGATCCAGCCGTCGTCCCTGTGGGTCAAGGTGCGGCTGGACCAGGCCCGCTCGGCCGGGCTGACGGCGGGTCTGCCGGCACAGGTGGTGCTGCGTTCGAACCCCGGGCGCGCCGTCGCCGGAAAGGTCGCGCGCGTCGAAACCATCAGCGACAGCGTGACTGAAGAGCGCGTCGCCCAGGTCAGCTTCGACCAAGCACCCAGCGACCTGTCGGTGGGCGAACTGGCCGAGGTGACGCTGTCCCTGCCGCCGACCGCCAACGCCGTGCTTCTGCCCAATGCGGCCATTAGGTGGCTGCAGGCGCAGATCGGCGTATGGACGCTCGACGGCGGCGACCTGCGCTTCGCGCCGGTGCGCACTGGCCTGACCAGTCTGGATGGCCAGGTGCAGATCCTCGAGGGCGTCAAACCCGGCACGACGGTCATCGTGTACAGCGAAAAGGACATCGGCGCGCGCAGCCGCATCACGGCGGTCGAGACGCTGGCGGGGCAACAGCCGTGATCAGTCTGGCCGGCCGCGACATCCTGCATTCGTGGGGCAAGTTCGTGCTGACCGGCATGGGCCTGGGCCTGTTGATCGGCGTGACGCTGACCATGGCCGGCGTCTACCGCGGCATGGTCGACGACGCGCGCGCACTGCTGAACAACAGCGGTGCCGATCTCTGGGTGGTCCAGCAAGGCACCCAGGGCCCGTACGCGGAATCGTCCAGCCTGCGCGACGACACGGTGCGCAGCGTGCTCGGGCTGCCCGGGGTGGCACGCGCTGCCAACGTCACCTACCTGACGATGCAGGTACGTCGCGCATCGGCGGGTGATGCTGCGCCCAGCAGCGACAACGACGACGTGCGCGCCATGGTGGTCGGCTTCGAGCCCGGGCAACCGGGCGAACCAGGCTACCTGGTGGCGGGCCGGCACGTCACCCGCAGCCACTACGAAGCAGTGGCCGACGTTCGCACGGGCTTTGCCCTGGGCGAACGCATCCGCATCCGCCGCCACGGCTACACCGTGGTCGGCTTGACGCGACGGATGGTCTCGTCCGGCGGCGACCCGATGGTCTTCATCCCGCTGAAGGACGCACAGGAAGCGCAGTTCCTGAAGGACAACGACGCCATCGTCAACGAGCGCGCCCGCACCGCGTCCAACCCGAGCCTGAACCGACCGGGCGTGCCGGGGCTGCTGGAGGCGATCCAGGCGTCGCAGGCCAACAACCGCAACGTCAACGCCATCCTCGTGCAGGTGCAGCCCGGCATCGACGCCGAGGCGGTGGCCGAACCGGTGCGCCGATG
>CAZZHF010000262.1:0-4301 GCA_964653545.1 uncultured Gammaproteobacteria bacterium
GACAAGGAGTTAAATCGTATCGAGTGGATTGAGCGCCCAAACAGTAATGAAAAATCCCCGTTCTTGACACTTCGAACGGCTCTCTAAATTGGAGACATAAGTTGATTGCAGCCTACTTACTTCCGCCTGAATATATGACCACACAGCGAACAACCAATATTTATTTGCAGATGGAGGCTGATGGTCTTCTCTATGCAATAAAACCTGATGGGAATTTTCCCGCTTTTATTCCAATACCTCAGCCGAGTGGTTTTCCAATCATCTCTGTTACTGCTATGAAGGAAGGCTAAATGGAAGAGAGCTAAAAGGGGCCGGACTCAAATATTTAACAATCTAGAACAGCCTAGAGGTCAGGTTCTGAATTTCCACATCACTCCTCTATCGTCCCCAAAGCATACCGGGGCGGGAGTCAAATATTTACCTTGATAGTAGGTCGCCTCAAATGTGTAGCCGTGTTCCGTCCGCTTCGATTGAACGATAACAGGAAACAGTCCACAGTTTTTCAGGTTAGGTCGGAAATATAAATACAGTCTCTGAATCTCAGAACTTGCGCTCGACGCGCCTCGTTTCTTGCGAGCCTCTTTACATCAATGCCTGTTCCGGCAACCCCATCCGCAACGCATCGCCCAGGCCCGAGTCGCGCTCCAGGCGCCGCCCGATGGCGGCGACCAGCGTCGCCTCGCTGCCCCAGACGGTGACGCCCTGGCGGGCCCGGGTCAGGGCGGTGTAGATCAACTCGCGCGTCAGCAGCGGGCTCGGCTGTGGCGGCAGGATCAGCAGCACGCGCGTGAACTCGCTGCCCTGGCTCTTGTGCACGGTCAGCGCATAGGCCGACTCGTGCGCCGGCAGGCGACTCGGTGCCAATGCCCGTGGCTCACCTTCGGCGCCCGCAAACCAGGCGCGCAGCTGGCCGAGCGAATCCGGCAGCAGCAACCCAAGATCGCCGTTGAACAGACCGAGCGCGTAGTCGTTGCTGCCGATCAGCAGCGCCCGACCGGGGTAGTGCGCCGCCTGGCCGCGAATCAGGCCGCGCCGGTGCAGCGCCCGTTCGATGGCCGCGTTGACGCCGGCCACGCCAAACGGCCCCTCCCGCAGCGCCGTCAGCACCTGGAACTCGCCCAGCCGCGCCAGCGCGGCGGCCGGGTCAGACATCTCGAACAATGGTTGCAATACCGGGCCCATCTGGGTCGCCAAGCGCTCATTGAGCCGCGCAGGGGTGTCCACAACCTGGAACTGAACGTCCCCGCCATCGCGTAACACGGCCAGCGCGCCCGGGGCGTCGCCGGCGTTGACCGCCGCGGCAAGGCCGCCGATGGCACCGCCGCCGGCGAATCGGTAGCTGTGTTCGAGCAACGCCACCGCGTCGCTGATACCACCCGGTCCGCCACCAGGGACGGCATCGCCGCTGGCCGTTTCGATCCGCGCGGCCGCGTTCAGGCTATAGCCGCCGGCACCGGCGCACAGCTCGCCGAGCACGGCGCCCGCCTCCACCGACGCCAGCTGATTGGGATCGCCGAGCAAAATCAACCGCGCCGTGGCCGGCAGCGCACGCAGCGTACGCGCCAGCAGCGGCAGGTCGACCATCGACGCCTCGTCGATCAGCAGCAGGTCGCAGGCCAGCGGATGGTCCGCGTCGTGACGGGCGCTGCCGTCCGGACGCAGCCCCAGCAGACGATGCAGGGTCGGCACACTGCTCGGCAGCCGGTCGCCGGCCGGCAGGGTCCCTGCCGCCTTGCGCAGGCTCTCGGCCAGGCGCTGCGCCGCCTTGCCGGTCGGTGCCGCCAGCGCCACGCGCAGCGGCCGCTCGCCGGACAGCGCCATCAGCAGCGCCAGCAACCGCGCCACGGTATGCGTCTTGCCGCTGCCGGGACCGCCACAGATGATGCCCAGACCACGCAGGGCCGCCACCGCGGCGGCGCGGCGCTGGCCCGTGCTGCCCGGGTCGCTACCCGGGAACAGTCGCCGCAGCGGCTCGTACATTGCGGCCGGGTCGATGTCCGCCCGCGGCGCCGCGCGCGCGATCAGATCGCGCGCCACCTCGGCCTCATCCCGCCACAAGCGGTGCAGGTATAGCCGACCGGCACAGTCCAGGATCAGCGGCTTGCTGGCGCCGGGCTCACCGACCACGCCACTGCCCAGCAGCGCCTCCCGCCAATCGGCAAGCGCTGGCGTGCGCCAGCCCTGGGTGGACTCGTCATCGAACAAAGTCCGACCGGCGAACCGCTCCAGCGGCAGGCACACGTGCCCCTCGCCGGCGTGACGACTGACCAGCGCGGCGGCCAGCGCCAGTTGCGGCGACGGTCTGGCTGCGTGACGCAGCAGCAGGTCGGCAAAATGCGCGTCCAGCGGTCGCAGCGCGCGGGCGTGCTGCAGGGCGAGCAGCCGGGCGTCCATTCAGGCCCCTCCACACAGGGCGGTTTCGAGCGCCAGCACCAGCGCTTGATCCGGCCGGTCGAAGTAAATGCCAGCGCTACCGTGCGTCGGCGCCATGCCGCGCAGAAACAGGTAGAAGGCGCCACCGAAATGGCGGTCGTAGTCGTAATCCGCCACCCGCAGACGCAGATAGCGGTGCAGCGCCACCGTGTAGACCAGGTATTGCAAGTCGTAGCGGTGTTCGGCCATCGCCGCGCGCAGCGCCGCGGGCGCGTAGTCCGCCGCGCCCGAACCCAGCCAGTTGGACTTGTAGTCGGCCAGATAGAACCGCCCGGCGTGCTCGAACACCAGGTCGATGTAGCCCTTGAGCACGCCCTCGACGGCATCGAAACGCAGCGCGGCGGCATCGGCCGCGAGGGTGGTGGCTTCCAGCAAACGGTTCAGCGTGGCCGCCTCGATGCGCGCCAGGGGAAAGTAGAACTCCAGCTCGTCGCGCCGCTGCGCGCGGCCGATGTCCCGCAGGCGCAGCGCCGGGCCGTCCAGCGGCGTATCGAGCACGTCCGCCACCAGCCTTTCCAGCGTCGGCTGCCACAGCGGCGGGTAGCCGGCCCGCGCCAGGGTCTGCGCCACCGCGTCGCCCAGCGCCGGGCCGTGGGCGTGCGGAAAATCGAGCACCTCGAACAGGCCATGCAGGCTGGTGCCGGCCGCCGCCCCGCGCGGGAAGCGGGCGATTGGCGCCACGCCGCTATTATCGGACGGCGTCAGGCTGGCGGTCTCGACCACGGCGAGCGCGCCTGCATCGACGGCATCGTGATCGGGCCGGTCCGCGCCCACCGCACCGGCGGCAAGAGCCGAATAGCTGGTCACGCGCCAGCGGCTGTCGATGCGCCCGGCAAAGGCTCTGGCCTGCCCGGACTGTGGCGCACCCCCGACCGGGTGCTGCGCGGGCGTCGGCGGCTCGGTCAGCACGATGGCGCCGGCGCTGGCCGTCACCAGCGCCTGCCACGGCGCGCGGGCGGCGGCTTCGTCCAGGGATTTCAGATCCTCGCCGCCGTACAGCAGCCAGGCTAGCGCGCCGCGATCGGCCAGGTTGATGGTGCCAAACGGCAGCGCACAGTGCTGGCGCGCGCGGGTGAGGGCCACATACAGCAGGCGCACGCGCTCGGCCAATTCTTCCTTGCGGGCGAGATCCGCGTGCACGCTGGATGGATCCAGATCGGCCGTGAACGCCAGGTCGGCCGGATCGTGAAATTCGAACGGCGGCTTGTCCCTGGGCGTCTTCTCGTCCCACGCAAAGGGCAGGAACACGATCTCCCATTCCAGACCCTTGGCCTTGTGCACGGTCACGATCTGCACCAGGTTGGCGTCGCTTTCCAGGCGCAGCTGCTGATTCTCGGCCAGGCCGCCTTCGCCGGCGATGGCATCGCGCAGGAAACGCAGCTGCGCGTCCAGGCCCGGCCGGCTGGTGGCCTGCGCCTGCAGCAGCTCGCCCAGGTGCATCAGGTTGGTCAGCGCCCGCGCACCGTCGGGGCTGGCATGCAGGCGGCCGATGATGCCGGCCTCCTGCATCAGCCCGAACAGCATGGGCAGCGGACCTGCCGCCAGCCAGCGTCGGCGGGCGTTGTGGAACAGCGCGACGTGACCTTCCCAGGCCGGCTCGTCGCCATCCAGCGCCGCGATGTCGCTGGCCGTGGCGCCCAACAGGTGCGTGGCCAGCGCCGTGCGCAGCGCGCCGCTGACGGCCGGGTCGAGCGCCGCCTGCAAAATCCGCTCCAGCGCCAGCGCCTCGGCGCTCTGATAGACACTGTCCTCACGCAGGCACACGCTGTCGACGCCCGCCCGGCGCAGCGCCGCCTGCACCTCACCGGCCTGATGGTTGGTCCTGACCAGGATGCCGATGTGGCGGCCGCAGAGCGCCTGTTCACCCA
>CAZZHF010000263.1:0-955 GCA_964653545.1 uncultured Gammaproteobacteria bacterium
GTGGTCGCGGCAGCCGCCGAGCGCGGTCTGCGCAGCTTCGACGCCACCTGTCCCCTGGTCACCCGGGTCCATGGTCGCGCCCAGCGCTACGCCAATCAGGATTACGACGTGGTGATCGTCGGCCACGTCGGCCATCCCGAAGTGGAAGGCACGCGCGGTAGCGTGAACGGCCGCGTGCATGTGGTCGGAGAACCGCAGGAGGTGGCCGGACTGGTGGTCAAGGACCCGGCGCGGGTGGCTTACGTGACCCAGACGACCCTGTCGCTGGATGACACGCGCGAGGTGATCGAGGCCCTGAAAGACCGCTTTCCAGCGGCCCGCGGCCCCGACACCGATGACATTTGTTACGCCACGCAGAACCGGCAAAACGCCGTCAAGGCGCTGTTGGCCGACATCGACGTATTGCTCGTGGTTGGCGCCCGCAACAGCTCGAACTCAAATCGCCTACGCGAAGTCGGCACACGGGCTGGCAAACCGGCCTGGCTGGTCAACGATGCCAGCGAACTTGACCCGACCTGGTTCAAACCCGAGAGCCGCGTCGGCATCACAGCTGGCGCGTCGACGCCGCAGCGACTGGTTGACGAGGTACTGGAGCGCCTGCGCTCCCTGGGCCTTGACGCGGTGCACACGCAAGTCGCGGATGCCGAGGAAGCGATCTTTCGGCTACCGCCGGAACTGGCCCGCCCGGGCCGCGGCCGGCTACCGGCGGATCTGCGCTGATGGCCGCACCAAAGGCGAGAATCACAACGCCGGGTTAGGCGAAACGCTGAAGTATTCAGTGTTTCCCGCAGCGCAAGGATGCGCTGCCATAGTCGGCGGCTGTAAGGCACGGATTTGTTCAGCGCTTCCTCTTGGGCGAAACCGCCCCCGGCGTCTTTTGCACCCAACCCAGGATTTCGGCGGAGCTGGTGACTGCCGGAGGCGGAACGCCTTGGAGATGCGCTGTCCCGACGTA
>CAZZHF010000263.1:965-4280 GCA_964653545.1 uncultured Gammaproteobacteria bacterium
CGAGAATCACAACGCCGGCTTAGGCAAAACCGCGCCCGGCGTCTTTTGCACCCAAGCCAGGACTTCGTCCGATTGGGTGACAGTCCGAGTGCGTGACTGCCGGCGGCGGAACGCCTTGGAGATGCGCTGCCCCGACGTAAGCCACTGCGAAGCAGCCGTTGCAAGAAGCGGCAGCTTGAAGTCGCCGAAATCGCTTTCCCTCGATGCCCGCCCCTGGTCAACGGAAGTGGCTTGCCCAGGCACGGCCGCGTGTCCTCACCTGTTACCTGTAGTCACGGCTTGGGTGAGGCTAGAAAACGCCAGCTATCGGATGTGGGGTGGGTAGCGCGAGCCGGGCAACCATCCTCAGGAGCAGTGCGCAAACCTCGATCCGCCGCCACCGCATGGACATCGCTCCGCCAAGATCCATCTGCTTTGCGGGGAAGGCTTACACGGCAGGTTTACGAGCGTTAAGATACCTGCCGGTGCTGCTGCCGGACCATCATGGAGGAATGACCGTCATGCTCAACCCGCACGACTATGTGGATATCGACAATGGGTCCCAGGCCAAATCCATTTTCTGGGACTCAGGCCTGTACGAGCAGGAGCTCGAACGCGTGTTCGCACGTTGCTGGCTATTCCTCACACACGAGTCGGCTATTCCCAATGCCGGGGATTTTTTCACTACCTTCATGGGCCAGGATGCGGTGCTGGTGGTGCGCCAGGACGACGGTTCGGTCAAGGCGTTCCTGAACTATTGCCAGCATCGCGGCAACAAGGTGTGCTTCGCCGATTCGGGTAATGCCAAGGCTTTCACCTGTAACTACCATGGCTGGTCCTACGGCGGCGACGGGCGTCTGGCCGCCGTGCCTCTCGAACACGAGGTCTATCTGGGTGGCTTCGATCGCGGCGCGCACGCGCTTGAACCCATCGCACAGGTGGCAAGCTACCGCGGCTTCGTATTCGGATGCATGGACCCGGATGCGCCGCCATTGGCCGAATATCTCGGTGAGATGGGCTGGTATCTGGACAGTTTCATGGTGGGCGATGGACAGGGCGCCGAACTGGTCGGGCCGCCCATGAAGTCGATCCTGCGTTGCAACTGGAAGATCCCAACCGAGAACTTCATCGGCGACGGCTACCACATCCCGTGGACGCATGTATCTAGCATCATGGCACTGGGCAGCGAGATCGCCACCATCTTCGGTGACACCACGCAGTTGCAGAAAGTCGGCATGCAGATCACCACCCGCCACGGCCACGGCTTTGCCGCCGCTCACGGCGCCGGTCCATTACTGATGCCGAGCATTCCCGAGTACAAGGCGTACTTTGAAACGCAGCGCCCCAAAGTGGCCGAGATGCTCGGGCCGGTGCGCGCCGAAAAATTCTACGGGGCGCACTGGGACGGCAGCATTTTCCCCAATTGTTCGTTCCTGTACGGCACTAATACCTGGAAGGTATGGCACCCGCGCGGGCCGAACGAGATTGAGGTTTGGACCTGGTCACTGGTCGAGAAGTCCATGCCGGCCGAGCTCAAACGTCAGGTGGTGGACGGCGCTATCCGCACGTTTGGCACCGCCGGCCTGCTGGAAAGCGACGACGGCGAGAACATGGAAAGCTGCACCCACAGTAACGTGGGCTGGAAGGCGCGGCGCGGACGGATGGTGAGCAACATGGCCCTGAGCGAGGGCCGGCGCCATCCGGATATGCCCGGCATCGTTGGCGATGGCGCGCTCGGTGAGCTTGCCCAGCGCGGGTTCTACCGTTTCTGGGCCGAGGTCATGGCGGCACGCGATTGGGATGAGGTACGCGCTGGCACCCAGGACTGGGACGCACCCTGGCAGCGCAGCGCTACGGGCCGATAACGGCTGTCCTCAGGGGTTTCGGTGACTGGGACTCCGCCGCGTACGCCACCGAAAAAACCTGGTTTTCCAGTGGCGTACACAATCGATGGCTTGCCCGTACCGACCGCAGGGAATGCGCCCCTCCTTGCTCAATGTGCCGGGTTGGCCGGACCGATGTGGCCCCAGTAGCTGACCGCGTCGTATTCGACGATGTTCCAGGCGTCTTCATCATCGATGGTGCGCCCGTTGCACCCGTACTCCAGCTCAAAGCCGGAAGGGGTCTGCGAGTAGAACGAGATCATGTGGTCGTTAGTGTGCTTGCCCAGGGTCTGGGTGATATTGATCTTGCGCGCATTGATCAGGTCGTAGGCAGTGCCCACATCGTCCAGGCCGTTGACCTCCAGCATCAGGTGATGAAAAACGTTGTACGGTCCGGGCACCAGGGCAATGCTATGGTGGCGCGGATTGCAATGCAGGAAGTGCGCCTTGGCATCCCCAAACGCCCGCATGATGATGTAGTCGCTCATGCGTAGTCCGAGTTCGCCGTAAAACTCCAGCATCTCATCCAGGACGGTGGTCATGAACACCACGTGACCCAGGCCCATATCGCCAATGCGAAACCCGGCCATCGGCCGTGCCGGCTGGAAGGGATAGCCGCTCCGCTGCCCGTAGAAAATCTCGAGCGCGTTGCCTGACGGATCGTTCACTTTCACCAGTCCCATGACCTGCCGATCGTTGCTTTCCTGGGCCGTTCCCTCGACCAGATCACAACCGCGGCGTTTGAAGTGCTCGACAACGTTTGCCAGGCCAGCGCGGGACCCGGCATCCCAGCCGAAGTAGCGCGGCCCGGGGGCATCGGCCTTATAAATGGTCATGCGGTGATGTTTGTCGTCCAGACGCAGCTTCAGTTGGTCCGGACCTTCGTCGATGATTTGCGCGCCAAAGATGTCGCAGGCGTAATCCTTCCATTCCTTCAGGTCAACGGCGTTGGCGCCAAGGTAGCCAAGAGCCCTCAGGGACATCACAAATCCTCCTTTTTTGGGTTATGCCGTACCGAATCCCTCCGGTACGGGATCATGTTCCTGCGCCGATCATTGCCTCCACAAAAACGCCGCCATCCTCTCGGACGACGGCGCTCTCCATCAACGCAAAGCCGGATCAGAGACGCTTGACATGCGCCACCAACAGCGCGGAACGACCTTCTTCCCGCACCGCTTTCACGCACCGGGCGATGGCTGCGGGCAGGTCGTCCGGATTGATCACGTCCTCGCCATGGCCGCCGGCGGCTTCGCACACTTTCTGGAACTGGTAGGCCGGGTTCAGGCGTGCCTGGAACTCGTCGGTGTCGCGCGACACGCCATCGGGATGGACCTTGATGGTGCATTCCTTGACCGCCGACCAACCGCCATTTTCAAGCACCACGGTGAAGATCGGCAGCTTGTGCTCACGGGCTACCTCGTAGGTGGAGCTGGGATTGCCGAAGTAGAAGCTG
>CAZZHF010000264.1:0-2783 GCA_964653545.1 uncultured Gammaproteobacteria bacterium
CTGGCCTTATCCCAGGAACCCGGAGATGTGCTCCGCTTCCGAGCTGTGTATCGGCGCCCCAGACAGGAACTTTATGTAGCGGCTTGAAAAATTCTTGGTTTGCCGATAGTCAAACGAGCCGGTACCGGTCGAGTGCCCGGCGTGGATCGGTTTGTCCAGAAGCATTTGGAGGAGCGCTCGGGCTCGCCTGGCCCGAGCGATTTCAGGCAGTCGGTAGCGGCGTGCGCTCCCATGCCAGCGCCGTGGCCACGATGAAGTCCAGATCGTCATGCTGCGGCTGCCAACCGAGCGCGGCGCGAATACCTTGGCTGTCGGCTACCAGCGCGGCCGGATCGCCGAAGCGGCGGTCCGCATCGTGCACGGCCAATGACCGGCCGATCTGCCGCTGCACCGCTGCCAGCACCTCACGCACGCTGTAGCCGTGACCGTAACCGCAATTCAGGGTCAACGAGTCACCGCCTGACGCCAGGTGGTCCAGCGCCAACACATGGGCTCGCGCCAGGTCCTCGACATGGATGTAGTCGCGCACGCAGGTGCCGTCGACGGTCGGGTAGTCGGTGCCGAACACGTCGATGCGCTCACGCTTGCCGCAGGCCAGCTCGCAGGCCACTTTGATCAGATGCGTTGCCAGCGGCGTTGCCTGCCCCAGACGGCCACCCGGCTCGGCGCCAGCCACGTTGAAGTAGCGCAAGGTCACATGCTGCAAGGCGCCGGTGGCGGCGAGGTCGCTGATCATCCGCTCGCTCATCAGCTTGGATGCGCCGTACGGATTGATCGGCAACAGCGGCGCGGTTTCCGGCACGGGAATCAGGTCTGGGTTGCCATACACGGCGGCGGTCGAGGAAAACACCAGCCGCCGCACGCCATGGCGCGTCAGCGCCTGTAGCAGGCCCAGCGTGTTGCGTGTGTTGTTGGCGTAGTACTTGAGCGGGTCGGCCACCGACTCGGGTACCACGATGTGCGCGGCGAAATGCAGCACCGCATCGAAACGACCCTCGCCCAGCACCTGGTCCAGCCGGGCGACGTCGGCAACATCGGCCTGAACCAGCGGCGCACCCAGGGTCGCCCAGCGATAGCCGCTACTGAGGTTGTCCAGTACGGTGACCGCGTGGCCGGCCTCGACCAGCTGCCGGGTGACGTGGCTGCCGATGTAACCGGCGCCACCAGTAACGAGCAAACGCATATTAAATCCCGGTCTGGCGATTATTCAGGGGCTTGATCATAAAAGCTTCTCACGCGCGAGATGGCGGCACTTTGCAACAGACATCATATTGATTCAGCCGAAGGGCTTCTCGACTGGTTGGCCTTGCTCCAACTCCAGACGCAGGCTAACCCGACCCCATGGCCGGTCGCCCTCACTGAGGCTGGCGATCACGGCGCGCAGTCGGCGGCCCTGGTCCAGCCAGCGCGCCACTGCTGCATTATCAGGGCGTGGCAGGTAACCGAGCTTCTCCTGCCGGTAGTAGACCGCCACCGCCTGGGGGTCGTGTCGGTTCCAGCGCTCACGGCGCAAGCGCAGGTCGGCTCCCGGGTGCAGAAACGCCCACACACCCTCGGCTCGGTGGTACTGGAAGCCTGCCAGCGGCAGATGCAGCGTCGGATTGTCGGGCCGGGACAGGAACAGTGCCGGTAAACGGGCAAGCAGTTTGACAGGGGATAGCGACGGATGCATGGCAAAACTCCACAGTTGAAGGTCCATCGCACTTTACGGGGCTGGTGTCTCATCCTATGAGCCTTAAAGCTCGCCGCAACAAAAATTAGCGGCCGTCTGGCACCGTGGTGGTGATAGCTCGCCCCCGACGACTCCTTTCGATCCACAAAATGCGCCAGACTTGCGCGAGATTTTTCATTCCTCAGGGGTCGGCCGTGCAGGCATTCCCCTTATCGCGGCGTCTGACCATGTCCCAAGGGTTTATCGCCCGACACCCCTACCTCGCCATGACTGGCTTGATTCTGATCTGGGGAGTCGGCTACCCGATCATGAAAATCGGTCTTCAGTATTGTCCGCCGCTGCTTTTCGCCGGCTTGCGGGCGATTGGCGGCGGACTGGTGCTGGCGATACTCGCCTTGCGCCAGGACGGGCTACCGAAAATCGGCAGTACCTGGCGACCGATGGCGGTGAGCGGGGTCTTCAACGTGCTGCTGTTTTTCGGGCTGTCGACGCTGTCGGTGCAACTGTTGCCCGCGGGGATCGCGTCGGTGGTGCTGTACCTGCAACCGATTTTTGTTGCCGGTCTGGCCTACGCCTGGCTGGGCGAGAGCCTGACAGGCACCAAAATGACGGGGCTATTGCTCGGCTTTCTGGGGGTCGCGGCCATCATGGTGCACGGTGTCGAGGGCACCCTGTCGCCGGTCGGCCTTGCCTATGGCGTGGGCTCAGCCGCGGCCTGGGCGCTGGGTACCGTGGCCTTCAAGCGCGCGGCGCCGAAATCGATTTTGTGGTTCAACGCCCTGCCCTTCCTGCTCGGGGGATTTGTCATCCTGGGCAGTGGTGTGGGCATTGGCGAGCGCTGGGCGGACATTGCCTGGACACCCATGTTCGTGCTGGTTCTGGCCTACGGGGCCGCGATTGGACTGGCTGTATCCTGGACGCTATGGTTGGGCCTGGTAGCGGCTGGTGAAGCCTCGCGCATGTCCGGGAATACGTTCCTGGTTCCGGTGGTCTCGGTGGCGATCAGCACCGTGTTCCTGGGCGAACCGCTGACGGCCATGCTGACGGCCGGTGGCTTGGCGGTAGTGGCCGGGGTCTATCTGGTCAACCGGCCCGCAGCGGCTGGCTGAGC
>CAZZHF010000264.1:2883-4279 GCA_964653545.1 uncultured Gammaproteobacteria bacterium
GATCAAACCATGGCCAACGCCGCATCCGTTTTTCGCAGCCGAGGGCGCCATCCGACGCCCTCCTACATAACCCCGCCGGGGCTCAATCGAATGCGCATCGACTGGAATCAATACAACCCCAACGGGCACTTCGACGAACTGATCGCCGCGCCCGGACAGCCCCGGCCGGCGGCGCGTGGTCTCACGCAATATCTGCGCGCGTTGTCAGATGCTGACGTGGCGACCCGCAAGGCCGCGGCGGAGCTGGCCATCGTCGAGATGGGTATTTCCTTCACTGTTTACTCGGAAGGCCAGAACATCGACCGCGCCTGGCCATTTGATATCGTCCCGCGCGTTATCGCGGCCCGCGAATGGGCAACCATCGAACTGGGGCTGCGCCAGCGCCTGACGGCGCTGAACCACTTCATCGACGACATCTATGGCGACCAGAAGATCATCAAGGACAAGGTGTTCCCGGCCGAGGTGCTGGCACAGTCCAGGAACTTCCGCCCGCAGTGTGTCGGCGTGCGCCCGGCCTACGGCGTATGGGCCCACATCTGCGGCAGCGACCTGGTACGCGACAGCGACGGCACGGTGTTCGTGCTGGAGGACAACCTGCGCGTACCCTCCGGCGTGTCGTACATGCTGGAGAACCGCGTGGTCATGAAACGTGTGTTCCCGGAGCTGTTCGAGAGCCAGACCATCCTGCCCGTGGACGGCTACCCGACGCAGCTGTTCGACACCCTGGCAGCGATCTCGCCGCGCCCCCTGGACTACCCGCAGGTGGTGGTGCTGACGCCTGGCATCTACAACTCGGCGTACTTCGAGCATGCCTTTCTGGCCCAGCGCATGGGCGCCGAGCTGGTGGAAGGCAGCGACCTGACGGTTGGTGACGACGACTGCGTGTACATGCGCACCATCCAGGGCCTGGAGCGGGTGGACGTGATTTACCGGCGCGTCGACGACCTGTTTCTGGACCCCGAGGTGTTCCACAAGGACTCGCAGCTGGGCGTACCGGGCCTGATGCGGGCCTGGCACAAGGGCACCGTGGCATTGGCTAACGCCCCCGGCGCCGGCGTGGCCGACGACAAAGTCGTCTACGCCTATGTGCCGGACATGATCCGCTACTACCTGGGTGAGGATCCGCTGATTCAGAATGTGCCGACTTTCCTGTGCCACGAGCCCAAATCCCTGGAATACGTGCTCGCCAACCTCGACACGCTGGTGGTCAAGCCGGCCAACGAGTCGGGGGGCTATGGGCTGATGATAGGCCCGCACGCAAGCCGCAAGCAGCGCAGCGAGTTCGCCGGCCTCCTGAAGGCCGACCCGCGCAACTACATTGCCCAGCCAACGCTGGACCTGAGAACGGTACCAACCCTGTGCGGCGGTCGCCTGGAGCCGCGCCACGTGGATCTGC
>CAZZHF010000265.1:0-254 GCA_964653545.1 uncultured Gammaproteobacteria bacterium
CTGGATCATGCCGAACCAGGAAATGCCCATCATGCCGACCTTGCCGCTGCACCAGGGCTGCTCGGCAATCCACTCCACGATGTCGTGGCCGTCCTCCTGCTCCTGCACGCTGAACGGGCCGTTCCAGGCGCCCTCGGATTTGCCCAGGCCACGCTCGTCCGGGATCACGTACACGTAACCGCGCTTGACGAAAAACTCGATGTCGCCGGCCTCGACGTTGTGGTCGAACACCCAGGAATTGATCGGCTGGGCCG
>CAZZHF010000265.1:264-4275 GCA_964653545.1 uncultured Gammaproteobacteria bacterium
CTGGCAATCCTTGCCGTAGGCCGACAGTGCCAGCAGGCCCGGGAACTTGCCCGGTGCGTCCGGCCGGAACACGTCCGCGCGCAGTGTGACGCCGTCGCGCATTTTCAGCGGCACGTCGCGCTCGATGACCATCGTGTACCGCGGCTTCGACAGTTTGTCGACGTTCTTGAAGTACTGCGCCTGCCAATAGGCTGGCCGGGGCAGGTCGACCGCCGCCAGGCCGCGTTCGAGTTCGGCGTCATTCATCGTCGTGGTCTCCTCATGCTTTGTTCGTCGTGAGCCTCGTGGGCTGCGGACATGATGCCATCGTGTGCGATCAGTTGCGTGCGCGCCATCACGGCCCGCCTTCGTCCCCGGTTTTACCGTGCCTACCTGGGCGGCGTTGCTCGCAGCCCGCTGCAACGATCGCCGGGACGACCTCAGCGAGCGAAAGTCATGGCCAGGTTGACCGCGGTGACCAGGCCCACGACAACCAGGAAGCCGGTCAGCCACAAGACGCGAATTCGATTGACCTCCAGGCGCCTGATCAACTGCGCACCCTGGTCGGCAAGGGCTCTGATCAGGTTCGAGGATTCAAGCATCTGGCGGTGCAGCTGCGCTATTTCCGATTCCGCGGCTGCCAGTTGCGACTGAAGCACAGACATAGGTTGTGATTCGGATGTGGACGTTGGCGGTAAGCCTGCCGCCGGTGCGTGGGCTGACGACGGCCGTTTGGCTACGGTAGTCCACAGCTTCATGGCGCCATCGGCGACCTTGGGTGCGTTGCTGATGACATCGCCCCAGGGAACCATTTTCAGTACCGAAAACCAACCGATGGCCATATGTCTGTCTTCCCGGGTTGTGGGTGGTTGAACCTTGGGTGCCGGCGATTGCACGGCTTGGTAGCGCACGTGGCCGCCGCTGGATGCTTGGTGCTACTCGCGGTGTGCGAGACCCCGGGACAGGAACAGGTATAGCCCAAAAATCAAGCCCAGGAGACCACCCAGTCCGCCGTTGACGGTGATCTCCCTCAGCCCCAAGGCCGTGCCCGACACGTGCAATCGATACCCCTGGGCGTAGGCTATGACGCCTTCCGGAAGGATGCCGGAGAACATCGAGTACGCGCTCTCCAGCATCCAGGCCCAAAAGGCGATCAGTGCCAGCCAGAAGAATGGGCGACTCCATTTCTGAAGGGCGGTCGACCATGCCTCGCCTGAGCCCGGTCTCGTGTACGGGATCAGCGCCAGAGCGTAGGCAAGGAATGGGACGACGAACAATAGAACGGCGCTGATTCGTCCGGTGCTGACGGTCAAAACATCGTGACCCTGCACGCTCAGTTCGAAGGCAAACAGGCTGGAACATTGTGCGCAGAACACGGTGAGCTAGAATTTCTCGACTGCCCACGCGACCATGAACCACAGCGTGCACAGCGTAAACGGAACCGCTAGTTGCTGCATGCAGTACTCCAAGTTGCCTTGATGTGGGCGCCGACGTTTATCTATGACGCATGTTTTTTCCGCGCTTTTTGATCACTTGTCAGCCGTCGTCTGATTGTTCCTCCCTGGCCCGGAGTCGAAGTAATTCGGCTCGAAAGCCTTTCGGAAGCGGCACATCGAAAGCTAACAATACGTGCGCGTACGTTGCGAAGAGCGGGACCGCCACATCCCGGTAGAATTCGTCTGATAAGTAGCCTGCCTTACATTGAAGGAAAGCGTTCTCGAGGTTAGCGCGAAGAGCGGTTACCATTAATGCTGCTCGCGTCCTTTCGATTGGACTGAAGTCTTTTGGTGTGAACGCTTTGTTTTCCAGCATCTTGCCAAAAATGGCCACGTTTTCATCATTGCTAAAAACGAGCGATCCCAATTGTGCGACGGAATCAGCTCTTTGCTGAAGAGTTTGTGACTGCGCGGCATTGTTCTGCTGGTTAATCGAGTGTGAATTTTGTCGAATCTGGAGGGCAAGATAAACCAGCGTTGCCAGAACTGCCACGGCACCGAAAATATCTGCTATCGCCCCGACTGCTTCCCAATTCATTTTCTTTCCCTTACGTGATGCTGGCGAGAGATCGATTCCTTATTGGTGTCTGGTCTTTCAGCTTTGACGTACAACCTGCTTCGAGTTCGCCCGCCCTGTTGACTCTCGATCTGCCTGGATTATGCATGCGACAGCCTTGTTTGATTCGCTCCCAACTTTGCCAGGGTGGCCTGTTAAGCCACTGGGCCGGCAGGGGCGGACGAGTTTGGTCGGGCGCAGGTGCGGAGTCCGAAAGGGCAGAGCCTGGGCCTGCCTTTCCCCGGGTCTGGGCACTCAGTTGGGTTTGTTCTTCAGTGTTTTGCCGTGTGGCTCCATCGAATGCGTATTGCGGTGGTCGACACCGTGGTCGGGCGCGTGCTCCAGCTGCTGCTCCTGGGCGCGGGAGTGATCAAGACCCTGGTCTGACTCGCGTTCGGTCGCACGCTCCAGGCCCCGGTCGGCATCCGGCAGCGACTGGCGGTTGCTACTGGCCAGTGGTGCGCCGGCATGATCACTGTGATTGCCGGGTCCGGGTGGGCCCTTCGGGGCTGGCGTGGCACTGCCGGCGGTCGCGAGCAATGCGATGGCGGCGCAGGTGGTTTTCCAGTGGCTGCTCATAAGCCGGCTCCTGTGGTCAGTGGCCGGACCGCAACGTGCTGCCCGGCGTCTGCTTGGACTCCCATCATCGGCTGGCGTTGGTGTCGCGATCAACCGCCGTCTGCCGCCAGCGCATCCGCCGGAGCCGGGCAATCGAACACCGCGTCCAGGGCCTGGTCCACATTCTCCAGCCACACGAACTCCAGCTGCTCGCGGGCGCTGACCGGGATGTCGTCGTAGTCCTTTTTGTTGCGCGCCGGCAGCATCACGCGGCGGATACCGGCACGGTGGGCGGCGACGATTTTTTCCTTGATGCCACCGACCGGCAGCACCAGGCCGCGCAGGCTGATTTCGCCGGTCATGGCGGTGTCGGCGCGCACACAGCGGTCGGCGTGCAGCGAATGCAGGGCAACGAACATGGCCACCCCGGCGCTCGGACCATCCTTGGGGATGGCACCGGCCGGCACATGGACGTGGATGTCGTGCTTTTCGAAGGAGTCCGGATCCAGGCCGAGCAGGCCGGCGCGGGCCTTGAGCAGGCTCAGCGCCGCCTGCACGCTCTCTTTCATCACGTCGCCGAGCTGGCCGGTCAGGATCAGCTTGCCATTACCCGGCACGCGACTGGCCTCGATGAACAGGATGTCGCCGCCGACCGGCGTCCAGGCCAGGCCCGTGGCCACGCCCGGCATGGCGGTGCGCATGGCCAGTTCCGAGTCGAACTTGCGCGAGCCCAGGATGCCCGGCACGTCGCTGGCATCGATGCGCTGCGCGGCGGTTTCGCCTTCCGCGACGCGCACCGCCACGTGGCGAAACACGGCGCCGATTTCGCGCTCCAGGTTGCGGCAGCCGGCCTCGCGCGTGTAGCCGTCGATGAGGGTGGCGAGCGCCGCGTCGGTCAGGTCGATCTGCTCGGCGGTCAGGCCGCTGGCCTTGCGTTGCCGGTCGATCAGGTAGCGGCGCGCGATTTCCAGCTTGTCTTCCTGCGTGTAGCCGGGCAGTTCGATCACCTCCATGCGGTCGCGCAGCGGTCCGGGGATGCTGTCGAGTACGTTGGCGGTGGCGATGAACATGACCTGTGAAAGATCGAACGGCACCGCCAGGTAGTTGTCCCGGAAAGTGTGGTTCTGTTCCGGGTCCAGCACTTCCAGCAGCGCCGACGACGGGTCGCCGTGAAAGCCCTGGCCGAGCTTGTCCATCTCGTCGAGCATCAGCACCGGATTTCGCGTGCCGCCCCGGCGGATGGCCTGGATGATGGTGCCAGGCAGGGCGCCGACGTAGGTGCGGCGATGGCCGCGAATCTCCGCCTCGTCATGCACGCCGCCCAGCGACACACGCAGGAACTCGCGGCCCATGGCGCGGGCGATGCTCTGGCCGAGCGAGGTCTTGCCGACGCCCGGAGGCCCGACAAAGCACAGGATCGGG
>CAZZHF010000266.1:0-4269 GCA_964653545.1 uncultured Gammaproteobacteria bacterium
CGTTGCACAGGCTGACGCAGCGGAGGCAGCCGTGACAGATATCGAACACCCGTTCGAGTTCCTTGGATACGGACGACTCGTCGTAGTAGTCTGCTGTTTGCCAGTCGATGGCATGGCGGGTCGGGGCTTCCAGATTCCCTTCACGGACCGGCGTGCGGGGTTCGGCCATGGCTGCTGCTCCTGCGGAAACGGGTTCAGATAAGGCAATGGACTGCCCGTAGCGTGGCAGTTCAAACGCGAGGCCTTGCGCCCCACGAAAATCAAGAAACGGGGCGGGGACCGCAAGCGGCCCCCGCGCACCGCATGGGCTTAGCTGCCCAGAGTGTCCAGAGCCTTCTGGAAACGGTTGGCGTGCGAACGCTCCGCCTTGGCCAGGGTCTCGAACCAGTCGGCGATTTCCGAGAAACCTTCCTCGCGCGCGCCCTTGGCCATACCCGGGTACATATCGGTGTACTCGTGGGTTTCGCCGGCGATGGCCGCCTTCAGGTTCTCGGCGGTCGGGCCGATCGGCAGGCCGGTGGCGGGGTCGCCGACAGCTTCCAGATACTCCAGGTGACCGTGGGCGTGGCCGGTTTCACCTTCGGCGGTGGAGCGGAACACGGTGGACACGTCGTTGTAGCCCTCGACGTCGGCCTTGTTGGCGAAGTACAGGTAACGACGGTTGGCCTGCGATTCACCGGCGAATGCCGCTTTGAGGTTGCCCTCGGTCTTGCTGCCTTTCAGATTAGCCATGTTAGTGACCTCCTGCTGTTGAAAAAAACCGATCGGTCGACGCCACGCGGGCGACTCCCTCACGACGGGGATGGTAACGAGGCGGGGTAGGGGATGGAAGTTGATTTTTCCAATGCCACCGATAGGCAATGTCTATCGATAACCAACCCGTCCTGATTCTAGCCTAAAGTCGATGCCAGGCCGGTGGCGCCGCCGGGCGCGCAGTCGACGATAGCGTGCGCCAGCAGCTGTAGCGCCTGCGGCCGGTAGAACTCGCTACGGTGGGCGAGCGCCACCTGACGGTAGGGCGCTGTGCCGCGAAACGGCCGTACCGCCAGCAGCGCCCGCTCGCGCGGTGACTCGCCCAGGGCGCCTACAGGCAGCACGCTGATACCGGCGCCACTGGCCACCATGTAGCGGATGGTTTCGAGCGAGCTGCCTTCCAGGCGCTGGCCACCCTTGTGCCCAAGCCGCGGGCACAACGCCAGCACCTGGTCGCGAAAACAGTGCCGCGGACCGAGCAGCAGCACGTTCTCGTCGGCAAGCTGCGCCGGGCCGATGTCGACCTGCGCCGTCCACGGGTGGCCCGGCGGCATCGCGACCACGAACTCCTCCCGATAGCAGGGGATGACCTGCACTTCGCTGGCCCGATACGGCAGCGACAGCACCGCGGCGTCGACTTCACCGCGCTGCAGGCGGGCGCCCAGCTCGTCGGTGTAATTCTCCTCGATGATCAACGGCATGCGCGGCGCCAGGCGGGCGAGCAATGGAATCAGTCGCGGCAGCAGGTAGGGTCCAATCGAGAAAATGACTCCCAGCCGAAACGGCCCGGCCAGCGGATCCTGGGCATTGGCGGCCAGCGCGCGAATGGCCTCGGCGTCGGCCAGCACGCGCCGCGCCTGGTCGACAATCTGCTCGCCGATCGGCGTCGGCCTGACTTGTCCGGGCAGGCGCTCGAACAGCTGCACACCGAGTTCTTCTTCCAGTTTCTTGATGGCGACCGACAGCGTTGGCTGGCTGATGAAACAGCGCGCCGCGGCGCGGCCAAAATGCCGTTCTCGGTCGACCGCGACCAGGTAACGCAGCTCGTTCAGGGTCATGGCGCTGTCCATTGCGGGCGGGAGGCCGATGGTAAAGTACCGCGCTGCGCCACTCGCTGGCGCGTTCGTCGCGAGGCCCGCCATCATGAATAGCCCGGATACCGCCATCGGTCCTGTCCTGCTTGCCGACCGTGACCAGGCTGGCGTAGTCAGCCTTACCCTGAACCGCCCGGCGCAGCGCAACGCTCTGTCCCAGGAACTGCTGGCGGCGCTCAAATCCACGCTGGCGCAACTGGCCACCGACAATAGCGTGCGGGTGCTGTTGCTGGCCGGTGCCGGGCCGGCGTTTTGCGCCGGTCACGACCTGCGGGAGCTGCGTTCGCTGAACGACGAAGCGGCGGCGATGCAGCTGTTTGGTCTGTGCGGCGAGGTCATGCTGGCGCTGCGCCGTTTCCCGCGCCCGGTCATCGCCAAGGTGCACGGCGTCGCTACCGCCGCCGGCTGCCAGCTGGTGGCCAGCTGCGACATGGCCATTGCCAGCGACCACGCCCGTTTTGCCACGCCTGGCGTCAACATCGGGCTTTTCTGCAGTACCCCGGCGGTGGCCCTGACCCGCAACGTGGGCTACAAGCACGCCATGGAAATGCTGTTGACCGGCGAGCTGATCGATGCCGCCACCGCGCTGCGCATGGGCCTGATCAACCGCGTGGTGCCGACCGGCGAACTGGACGCCACGGCGCTGGATTTGGCGGCGCGGATTGCCAGCCGCCCGCCCGCGGTGCTGGCGCTTGGCAAGGCTGCCGTGCAGGCGCAGATGGGTCTTGGCGAAGCGCAGGCCTATGCCCAGACCAGCGCCGTGATGGCGAAGAACCTGCTCATGGATGAGGCCGTGGAAGGCATTGACGCCTTTATCGACAAACGGCCTCCCAACTGGCCTGTGGCCTGATCGGGCGGCGCATGGCCGTCCACTCGGGCCGGTTCTTGCCGTTGCCCGACGCGGGCGGATTCCATCCGCCCGGGAATCGCTGATTTATTCAGCGGCTCCCGCAGCACCGGGATGCGCTGCCAAAATCTTTAGCTGTAAGTCACGGATTTTGTGAGTCATCGGAAAATCACGCTTTTCCGATGACGGGCGCTGAAAAATCCAGGACGGATTTATTCGGCGCTTCCCCAAGCGACCCTGGAGCTGTTTCGGGGTTTTCCGTTCACGGATGAACCTGGCTTTGCACGGTGGCGGATCGCTCGGCACCGCGAATGGTTATGACGGAGACATCATGTCTGGACAGTTAATCAGGCTGGCCCTGCTGCTGGCCGCGTTCGGCGTCGCGCCGGCACTGGCTTCCAACGCCTATGTGGACGAAGTCCTGCACGCGCTGGAGGGCAAGGGCCTGCTGTCCGCCCAGGATGTGCAGGACATCAAGCTCAAGGCCCGCGCCGCCGAGCGTCGCGAGCACGCGGCGGTGACACCGGCGGGGTCCGAATACCCGGCTGAGGCACAGGCTGTGCACAAGGTTGCCTCGGTACTGCCCAAGCCACCCGAGGGCGTGCGCCTGTGGGGTCGCTTGCAGCCTCGCTACACCTACATTCCCGCCGGTGACCACCTGGATGGCACGGCCTCGTTTACCTTTCGCCGCGCCCGCTTCGGTTTCAGGGGGCCGCTGAACGATGAATTCTTCGCCTACACCCAGTACGAGGCAGCCAACGAAACGCCGGCCCTGGCCAATGCCGAGAATCTGCTCGACGCCTGGATTCGCTATAACGTTTTCAGCGACAGCCTGGGCGACATCATCGTCGGCCAGCAGTTCATTACCGGGTACGGGCGGGCGCCTCAATTGTCGGCCAGCGTGGAACGCAAGTTCCCGGAATTCCTGAGCCCCGGCACCGCTGGCAGGGCGCGCGGGCTGGCCATCGAGCGCGGCAAGTTCGGCGCGCCGGAGACGTTCACCGACGGGGCGTTCGGCGACCGCCTGCAATACGGCGTGGGCGTGTACAACGGGCCGGATCTGAGCACCAACAATGACAACAACGAGCTGCTTTACTCGGCCGTGATGGCGGTGACGCCGCTGGGCATGACGGTCCAGGACGAGTACGAAATCCGCGACCTGCCATTCAAATACCTGCTCGGCGTCGGTTATTCCTGGTCGCGCGACAGTGGCAGCCTGGACGCGCGCGTGCAACGCGACCGCCTGGGTCGGCCAGTCACGCTGGACAACGCCTGGTGGCAGGCGTTTGGGGAATGGCACGCCCGGCGCTGGTTCGGCTGGGCCAGCTGGACGCAATTCGTGTCGCAGGAACCGGATGGTCTGCTGTCGCGCAGCGACGGGATGCTGGACAGCCGTCTGCGCTCGCGTGCCTGGGCGGCGGGCGTGACCCGCACCTTCCCGCTCGCCAACCAGCGGCACTGGGCGCTTGGCCTGCAATACCAACAGGTGGACAACGAGCACCCGTCGCGTACCCGCTTCATGCGCGTGCTCACCGGCAGCTCGGCCGACGAGCTGGCCCGCGGCATGGACCACGG
>CAZZHF010000267.1:0-4266 GCA_964653545.1 uncultured Gammaproteobacteria bacterium
AACAGCAGCCGCACCAGGTAAAGCTGCAAGCCATGCCCGGCGCGGCCACTGGCCGCGTCCACGCCGTAGCCGTCGGCGCGCAGCGCGTCGTGCAGGGCGCCGAGCAGCTCGACGGCGCGGATGTTGAGCGGGTCTTCATCCCGCACGCGCACGTCGGCGTAGCCGGCGATGAAGCCGAAGCGCTCGATGTGGCGCGCCAGGGCGGCGAGCGGGAACTCGTCCTGGCGGCCGGTTTCGAGGTCGTACAGGCGGATGTGCGCGAAGTCCGACACCACCACGTAGCGCGGCAGTTCGGGGTCCGCAATGCCGGCGAAGTAGTCGGTGGCCTGCGTGTAGGCGGCGGTCAGGTCGGCCCCGGCGCTCTTGTGTTCGGCCAGCAGCAGGCCCGGCCAGAACACGTCGATGCGCCCCATGCCGGACCGGCCGAAGCGCGCGGCGGCGCGCTCGAACACCACCTGCGCGCGCCGCCGGTGCACGCCGAACACGGCCAGGAATTCGTTCCAGAAGGTCTGCGCGTCGGCGCGTTCCGAGGCGCCGTCCGCCCAGTCGCGGGCAAAGGCCACGGCGCGGGCGCGGATGTCGGCCTAGGTGAGGCGGGCAGGGGTTGGTTGGGTCATCGGCGCGGACGCGATCCGGCGTCCATGTCGGGCTGTGGATACGATCTGTAAGCCGTGGCCTCGCGCGTCAGAAGCTCGAGGTAGCGTGGGTGCAGGAATACCTTTTCCCGACCGGAGCGCCACTCCTCCAAAACCCCAGTGGCGCATAGCTGCTGGAGATAAGACGAAGCAGTCTGCCGGTGGCCGATGCCGGCGGCGACGAGATTGGCGATGCGACAGTACGGCTGCACGAAGATCAGCTCCACCAGCTCGCGGCTATAAATCGCCGGCGCTGCGCGACGCACGTAGTCCCTGGTGTGGTCCATCAGTTCGCGGATGGCCTGGATGCGCGTGCTGGTCCAGCGCGCGGTGTCGGTGACGGCGGCCAGCATGTAGAGCAACCACGGCTCCCAGGCTGCTTCGCGGGTGACGCCTAGCAGCAGGCGGTAGTAATCCGTCTTGTTGTGCAGGATGTAGCGGGACAGGTACAGCACCGGCTGGCTCAGCAGGCCCTGCTCCACCAGATACAGCAGGTTCAGGATGCGGCCGGTGCGACCGTTGCCATCGGTGAAGGGATGGATGGCTTCGAACTGGTAATGCGCCGCGGCCATGCGCACCAGTGGGTCCAGATGGGTGGCTTCGTGAAGAAAGCGCTCCCAGTTGGCGAGCAGGTCGCGCAGCCGGGCTTCGCCGGCCGGTGGGGTGTAGATCACTTCGCCGATCGCGTCGTTGGCAAGTGCCGTACCCGGTATGCGGCGGATGTCCATATCCCGGTCCTTAATGAGACCGCACACCTCCACGGCCAGGCGCGTGCATACTGGGCGCTCGATCAGCGATCGACAGCCGTGGTGTAGCGCGGCGCGGTAACGCAGTGCCTCGCGCGTTGGCGGGTCACCAGGATCGGCGCCATCTGCGTAGCGGAAAAGCCTGTCGGTGGTAGTGACGATGTTCTCGATCTCTGAACTCGCCTGAGCTTCCAGTAGCGGGATGGCGTTGATGAGAACGGTGGGATTTGGAATCAGGGCCCCGAGCTGCTTGAGCTCGGCCAGAGCAGCGCGCGCCTCGATACATGCCTTGAGCACCGCTCGGGTTTCAATTTCCGTTGCTGGCGGGAGCCGGGGCAATTCGTCGTAAGGAACCGTTGGACCGGACCAGGCCATCTCGGGCCTCCGTTAGGGGTGGGGGCAAGACATGGGTGCGACATAGGTAGGACATATGTCGAAGTCGGCGACATATTCGATTTTCGTGTCGAATATAAACGAACTATTCGACATGTTATGCGAGACGCCCGTGGTTGCAGTCGGTCTGCGCAGCTCTTATGCAATCTTGAGGCACTTAAAGTTGCGTAAGACGCGTCCGAAGCGCCCCTTATGCAACTTTCGCGGCCTTGCGCTGTGAGTCCTCGCGGGCGGGATTGCCCTACCCCTCGCGTTGCTCAGCTCCCGGTCAGCGCCTGGCGGATGAACCCGGTCGTCTCGGCCAGCGGGATGTTCTGCGCTTCCTCCGCGCGGCGTGCCTTGTACTCGACCGTGCCGTCCTTGAGGCCGCGTTCGCCCACCACCAGCCGGTGCGGGATGCCGATCAGGTCCATGTCGGCGAACATCACGCCGGGCCGCTCCGGGCGATCATCCAGTAGCACTTCCACGCCAGCGGCGGTCAGTTCGGCGTATAGGCGCTCGGTCGCTTCCGCGACGGCGGGCGATTTGTGCAGGTTGATTGGTACCAGGGCGACTTCGAACGGCGCCAGCGCCTGCGGCCAGACGATGCCGCGCGCGTCGTGGTTCTGTTCCACGGCGGCAGCCACCACGCGCGACACGCCGATGCCGTAGCAGCCCATCGGCATGACACTGTCGCGGCCCTGTTCGTCGAGCACGGTGCAGTTGAGCTTTTCGCTGTACACGGTGCCGAGCTTGAAGACGTGGCCGACCTCAATGCCGCGGGCGATGGCCAGGGGGCCGCTGCCATCCGGAGCGGGTTCGCCGGCCACAACGTTACGGATGTCGGCACTTTCCGGTTCCGGCAGATCGCGTGCGAAGTTGACGCCGCTGAGGTGATAGCCGTCGGCATTGGCGCCGCACACGAAATCCGCCAGCGCGGCGGCATCGCGGTCAGCGATGACCGGTCCGGGGAACTGCACCAGACCGACCGACCCGAAATCGCAGCCCAACGCGGCCTGAACGTCAGCTGGGGTCGCGAACTGTAGCGGCTGGGCGATTTGCGGCAGGCGCAATGCCTTGACCGCGTTCAGTTCGTGATCGCCGCGCAGCAGCAGCGCTACCAGGCCACCGTCGGCGCCCCGCACGATCAGTGTCTTGACGATGCGTTCGGGGGGCACTTTCAGAAACGCGCTGACCTCGGCGATGCTGTGCTGACCGGGTGTGTGGATCGATTCGCGGTCCGCCGACGGCGCCGGACGCGGCGGCGGCACGGGCGCGGGAGCCAGCTCCACGTTGGCGGCGTAGCCACCTTCCGAATAGGCAATCGCGTCCTCGCCGGAGTCGGCCAGCACGTGGAACTCGTGCGAACTGGCGCCGCCAATGCTGCCGGTGTCGGCCGCCACGGCGCGAAAGCGCAGCCCCAGCCGGCTGAAGATGGTGCTGTAGGTCGCGTGCATCACTTGGTAGGTCTCGTCCAGGCTGGCGGCGTCGCGGTGGAAGGAGTAGGCGTCTTTCATCAGGAACTCGCGCGCGCGCATGACGCCGAAACGCGGCCGGATCTCGTCCCGGAACTTGGTCTGGATCTGGTAGAAGCAGGCCGGCAGCTGGCGGTAGCTGCTCACCTTCTGGCGCACGATGTCGGTAATCACCTCCTCGTGTGTCGGGCCAAAGCAGAACTCACGCTGGTGGCGATCCTTGAAGCGCAGCAGCTCGGGGCCGTATTTTTCCCAGCGCGCCGACTCCTGCCACAGCTCCGCTGGTTGTACGGCGGGCATCAGCAGCTCCTGTCCGCCGGCCGCATCCATTTCGTCCCGCACCACGCGCTCGGCCTTGCGCAGCACGCGCAGGCCCAGCGGCAGCCAGCTGTAGATGCCGGCAGCCAGGCGGCTGATCATGCCGGCGCGCAGCATCAGCCGCTGGCTGATCACGTCTGCGTCAGACGGGTCTTCGCGCAGTGTGGCGAGCAGAAAGCGCGATGTGCGCATGTGGATTCCTTAAGCGGGTGTCGCAACAAAAAGCCGCGCCCGCCGTCTGGGCGGACGCGGCGGGTACAGCAGGTCAGCCTTCGATATCGGCGAACAGGGCGGTGCTCAGGTATCGCTCGCCGGCCGACGGGATGATGACAACAATGGTGCTGCCCGCCGCCTCGGGTCGGCTGGCAACGATCTCGGTGGCCTTGAGCGCGGCTCCGGAACTGATCCCGACAAAAAGGCCTTCTTCCTGGGCCGCGCGGCGGGCATAGGCCATGGCGTCTTCGTTGCTGACCTGAATTATCTCGTCAACGATCTTGGTGTTCAGGTTGCCCGGCACGAAGCCGGCGCCGATGCCCTGGATCTTGTGCGGCCCCGGCTTGCCGCCGGACAGCACCGGGGAGGCGCTGGGTTCGACCGCGATGGCCTTGAACGAGGGCCGGCGCGCCTTGATGACTTCGGCCACCCCAGTGATGGTGCCTCCGGTGCCGACGCCGGAGATCAGGTAATCGACCTTGCCGTCGGTGTCGCGCCAGATTTCCT
>CAZZHF010000268.1:0-4236 GCA_964653545.1 uncultured Gammaproteobacteria bacterium
TATCCACTCGGTGGGCAGTGGGATGGCCGCGGCGTCAATTTCGCGCTGTTTTCGCTGCATGCGGAAAAGGTCGAGCTGTGTTTGTTCGATGCCACCGGCCGGCACGAGACGGCGCGGGTGGTTTTGCCCGAGTACACGGACGAGGTGTGGCATGGCTATCTGCCTGATCTGCGCCCGGGCCAGCTGTACGGTTATCGCGTGTATGGTCCCTACGAGCCGGCGCGAGGGCATCGTTTCAACCACCACAAGTTGCTGCTTGATCCCTACGCCCGCCTGCTGCACGGCTCCCTGACCTGGCACGACGCCGTGTACGGATATCGGGTCGGCGATACGCGCGCCGACTTGTCGTTCGATCGCCGCGACAGCGCCCGATACGTGCCCAAATGTGTGGTGGTGGGGGACGCCGAGAATCGACGCGAGCGCCGCCCGCCACAAAAACCGTGGCGTCGCAGCGTGATCTACGAACTGCACGCCGGAGGCTACACACGTCGCCATCCGCAGGTTCCGCTCGCATTGCGCGGCAGTTTCCGTGGCCTGGCCGAACCAGCCGTCATTACGCATCTGAGAAGGCTGGGTGTGAGCGCCGTCGAGCTGCTGCCGATTCATGCGCACGTCGACGAGCGGCGTCTGGTACAGGCCGGCAAGGTCAATTACTGGGGTTACAACTCGCTGGCGTTTTTTGCGCCGGATAACCGCTTTCTTACGCGCCCGGATCCGGGCGAGTTCCGATTGCTGGCCCAGGCACTGCACGATGCCGGCATTGAGCTGCTGCTGGACGTGGTTTACAACCACACCGGCGAGGGCGACGTGCTGGGTCCGACTCTGAGCTTTCGGGGCATTGACAACGCCAGCTACTACCGCCTTGACGTAGCCACGCCGCGTCAGGTACTGGACTACACCGGCTGCGGCAACACGCTGAATGTCAGCCAGCCGCGGGTGTTGCAGTTGGTGCTGGACTCGATGCGCTACTGGGTACAGCAGATGGGTGTGGACGGGTTTCGCTTCGATCTGGCGACCACCCTGGCGCGTGAGGATCACGGGTTCGAGCCGGGCAGTGGCTTTCTTGATGCGGTGCGCCAGGACCCGGTGCTGTCCCGGGTCAGGCTGATCGCCGAGCCTTGGGATCTGGGGCCGCAGGGCTATCGCCTGGGCGGCTTTCCGCCTGGTTGGGGGGAGTGGAACGACCGCTACCGGGACACCGTTCGCAGCTTCTGGCGTGGCGAGGCCGGGCAGGCAGCGGCGCTCGCGTCGCGAATAACCGGGTCGAGCGACATCTTTGCCCGGCACGGCCGCCGGCCGACAGCCAGCATCAACTTCATCACCGCCCACGATGGCTTCACCCTGCGCGACCTGGTGTCTTACGCGCACAAGCACAACTGCGCCAACGCAGAGGACGGTCGAGACGGCACCGATAACAATTTGAGCTGGAACTGCGGCGTCGAAGGGCCTAGCGATGACCCGCAGGTAGAGGCTCTGCGCCTGCGTCAGATGCGTAATCTGCTGGCGACGTTGCTGCTATCCCAGGGCGTGCCGATGTTGCTCGCCGGGGACGAGTTCGGCCATAGCCAGTTGGGGAATAACAACGCCTATTGCCAGGATAACGACATCGCCTGGCCCGACTGGGCGCGCCTACAGCAGCCGGCTGGCGGCGCGTTGCACCGCTACCTGCGGCGTTTGTTGGTGCTGCGTCGTCGCCACGGCGTGTTTCGCCGCGACCGGTTTTTCAAGGGCGAGGCGCTGCCGGATGGGGTCGGCAAGGACATCCGCTGGCTGAACCCGGACGGTAGCGAGAGGCTGGCCGGTGACTGGCCAGCCGCTCCGCAGCTGCTTGCTTTCATTATCGATGGCTCGGCCGGCGTGGGGCACCTGGGTCCGCAGGGCGAGTCGCGCCTCGATGCCAGCTACCTGGTGATCCTGCACGCCGGTGCCCAGGCGGTGCTGTTCCGGGTCCCGGCCCCGGAATTCGGCATCGGTTGGCGGCGCGTGTTCGATACTGTCGAGGTTGACGGAAAGGGCGACGGTGAAGGTTTCGGCGCGGGCGCACAGTGCCTGATTCCATCCCGTTGTGTGCAGGTATTCGAGCGTCTTCAGTACCCCGGCGACGGCGTATGAGCGAGCCGGCAGTGGTCGAACTTGCCTTCGAACTCGACGGCCGCCAGCTGACCTGTCGGGTGCTGCGCGCCCGCCGCCGAACATACGCGCTGCGGGTGAGCGCTGATGGCGGGCTCGAACTGCGCGTGCCACAGCGCCTGGCCGCGCACCGCTGGCCCGGTCTGCTGGTTCGTCACCGGCGCTGGATAGCGGGTCAGCTGGAGCGCCTCGCGCAAACGCCACCCCCGCCGCTTGCCACGTTCGGGCCAGGCAGCAGGCAGCGTTTCCTTGGTCGGGCTCACCCGCTGCGGCTCACGCAGGGACGCACTCAAGTGGCGCTGACCGATGTCGGCTTCTCGGTCCGGGTCCGCTCACCGGAGACCCCATCACTGGTGGCACGGGCGCTTGACGGTTGGTATCGCAGCCAGGCTCAGGCATTGTTGCCAGCACGCCTGAGCGCGCTTGCCGAAACCCTGCCCTGGTTGAGGCGGCCGACGGTAAAGGCCCCCCGCGTGATACGCCTGCGCAGTCGCTGGGGCAGCTGTGCCAGTGACGGCCGTATTACGCTGAACCTCGGCTTGGTGCTGCTGGCACCCGATCTGATCGACTATGTGTTGCTGCACGAGCTGTGTCATCTGCGTGAGATGAACCATGGGTCGCGCTTCTACGCCTTGTTGGCAGCCGTTGTGCCGGATTTTCGTGAGCGTCAGGCTGTGTTGCGTGCCGAGCGGCCGTGGCACCCCATCTTGATATGACCGTGCCTGGAAACGCTGGCAGCAGCTTGGGGTCTAACGACGCAAGATCGGCTGACCGACCGATCGGTTGTGTGATGTTTTGGCGCTGCCTTGTGGTATAAATGCCGCCGTTTCCAGGGCCGCTCGGGCATCGCCTGTGCATGATTGTTCATGCTGGGCGGGCTGTTTTTGCGGCGGCTTTGGTGATTCCAAGAAAGGGCGGGATAGCCCTTGCATGTTTCCGGCAGGCTGGTCAGCCCACATTCGCGTGCCCCGGAGCACACGGTACAGCCCGTCAGGCAGGGACGCCGCACTTGACCGCTGTCGCGGGTCACGCGGTAGCGTGCCTGCCTGGCCCTGATCGTACCCACGCACCATCAAGAAGACTCCATGCCAGCTTTGCGCCCGTTTGTTGCGACCGCGGTTGCGGTTTTTATATGTGTTGTCGGGCTTGCCGCCTGCGGAAAAACAGAAGAGCCGCGCGTTAAGCCACCGGTAGTCCTGATCACGGCTGCCGTCGCTGGAGCAGCGGCGATGGAGACGCTCGAAGCCAGCGTTGGCCAGATCGAGAGCATGGATGAGCCGGTGGTATCGGCCGAGGTCGCCGGTCGGGTGGTGGCGGTGAACGTGGAAGTAGGCGCCCGGGTGCGCAAAGGTCAGGCACTGGTTGAACTCGACAGCAAGGATTACCGCTTGCGTCAGGGTTCGGCCCAGGCCGAGCTCGCCCGCCTGGCGGCGCTGATTGCCCAGCAGGAACGCCTGGTGGGACGTTACGAGACGTTGGCCAAGAGCGATTTCTTTGCCAAGAATGCGGTCGAGGACGCGCGGGCGCAGTTGACTGCCCTGCACAGCCAGCGCGAAGCGGCGGTGGCCCAGGATGCCGAAGCACGCCACAACCTGCAGCGTGGACGCATTGGGGCCCCACTGGACGCCGCCGTGGCGGCGCGGATGGTTGATGTTGGGGACTATGTTGCCGTGGGCATGCCTATCGTGCGCCTGAGCACCGACCAGATGTTGCGGGTAACCCTGCCATACCCGGAATCGCTGGCCGATGCGCTGCGCCCAGGCTTACCCGTGCGTTTGCGCTCGCCAGCGGCGCCGGACACCACTGTCGAGGCCAACATTACCGAGATTCGCCCCACGGTGGGCATGAGTAACCTCGCTCTGCAGGTGATGGTCGACCTGCCAAACCCCGGGGCTTGGAAACCCGGCTCCAGTGTTAATGGGGAGGTTATCCTCGGTCGCCGCGAACAGGCCGTGGTGGTGCCGGAGAAGGCAGTGGTGCTGCGGCCTTCGGGGAGCACCGTGTATATCATCGAGGACGACCGTGCCAGGGCGGCCAAGGTGCAGACTGGCACCTACCGCGACGGTCTGGTCGTCGCCGTCGAGTGCATGTTCGCCTGGTACTGGC
>CAZZHF010000269.1:0-4236 GCA_964653545.1 uncultured Gammaproteobacteria bacterium
TTCTGACGCCGACGTAACCGACCAACTGGTCGACGAACGCTACGAAGTGGCCGTCACCCAGCCGCCACGGGTGTTCCAGACCCTGTCCATCGGTGACCTGCGCCCGCGTTTGAACATCCTTAAAAACCTGCCGACCATGGTGCTGTGGGGTCGCGACGACCAAGCCTGCCCGGTCGAGTCCGGCATGGAAATCATGCAGGAGTGCGATAACGCGCGGATGATCGTATTTTCCCAGTGCGGCCACTGGGTGCAGTACGAGAAAGCCAACCTGTTCAACAAACTGTGCCTGGACTTCCTCAAGGAATGATCGCCGTCGCGCGTGTCCGGCAAGGCGCCGGGCACGCGCCGCCTTTTACGTTTATGCGCGGCGCTTGTCACGAAAGAACGCGCTCAGCAGCTCGCCACAGGATTCCGCCAGCACACCGCCGCTAACCTCAGCCCGATGGTTAAGCCGGGCATCGTTGAGGATCTGAAACAATGACCCCGCCGCACCCGCTCGGGGGTCATAGGCCCCAAACACCACCCGCTGCACCCGGGCTTGCACCAGAGCGCCGGCGCACATGGCGCAGGGCTCCAGGGTGACGTACAGCGTGCTGCCGGGTAGACGGTAGTTCCCCTCGGCGGCTGCCGCGGCCCGTAAGGCGGCGATTTCAGCATGGGCGGTAGGATCGCTAAGACCGACCGGTTGGTTATAACCCTCGCCCAGCACCGTGCCAGCGCGTACCAGCACGGCCCCTACAGGAACCTCTCCCATCGCCTGCGCCTGCACGGCAAGTACCAGCGCGCGCGCCATCCACTGCGCGTCAACCTCGTTCCGGTTAGCGGGGATCTTCGTAGAAGACATAGGGCGTTGAGTAATCACTGATCTCGAAGTAGACCCGCTTCTCACCATTGTCGCTCAGACCATTGAGGTTCTCGTCGAGCACCCCATACCCAAAACGGTATGGTCGCGGCAGACCGTCCTTGGTGCCCGACGCGGTAGTCAGCTTGTCGATAGCCAAAAAACGCCGCACCAGGGTGTTGCCGGCATACACCTCCAACACCCCATCGGTGCCGGTCCAGTTCTTCACCGCGCGACCGATTTCATTCTGCGTCTCTTGCGTACAGGCGACAAGACCAAAAACGAGTGCGCCTAAAACAGCTTTACGAAACATCAATCGGTCCTCCAAGGAAGTGCTGAATAAATCCATCCTGGCTTTCCCAGCGCCCGCCATCGGGAAAGCGTCTTTCCGATGGCTCACAAAATCAGTGGCTGACAGCCACTGATTTTGACAGCGCATCCCTGCGCTGCGGGAAACACTGAATACCTCAACATTTCCCTAAGTCGGTCCAGCCAAGGACCAACAAACGTAACCCCTCCGGTTACAGTCTCATTGATACGCTCCTGATACGCATGGAGCTGAGTACCTACTTCGGCAGTTCCAGCGTTTCGTCGGGAAAAGCTGCCCTGAAACGGCTCTCACTATCCCGCATGGCCTTGGTGCCACCGCTTATTTCCTGATTTCCTTTCTCGATTTCTTTCTTTCCTTTCGCTATCTGCTTCTCGGCTGATTCGATACGACTCTCGCCGCGCTTTACCCGCTCTTCACCCGTGACCACAAGCTCCTGCCCCCGCTCCCAACTCTTTGCAAGATCTTTCTTAAGGTCTGCTCGTGTTTGAGAACTACCGGCATGATCCCGCATCGCATCGGCAATAGTCGGTTTCGAAGCGCAACCGGACAACAACAGTAAAGCCGCCCCAGTGCCAAATAGCACTTCCCAATCAATCATCGTGAAAATCTCGAGTTAGATAAAGGCGCCATTATAACACGATCAATCCTTTCGGCATAATAAAAGCCTTTTCAAAGAGATAAATTCAGCGAGCCAATACAACCCGCGATCCGAGAAAAGGCTTATCGCGTTCCCAACCATTAAATTGCACCGATCAGTACTTAAGATGAAACCGAATCTGGGCCAGCGGATCCCCCGACGTGTCAATCTTCTTGCGCTGAGCAACAAAGGCCAACAGGTCCGTATTGCGGGCTGTGCGTTTCTTCATCGTCGACAGCAAAGCAAGGAATCAGGACAAGGCACTTTTATCAATCACAGAGAGGCAGTCAGGTTTTTCGAGGCGCCCTTGAGTCGTTCGCTACGTTCACTGGGACGCTTCGCCGCGTTGCGGCTTGCGTCCTTTAATGTGGCCGTTGGCATGGCGAGGGCAGAAACCGGGACAAACTACGGTTTTTCACATAGAGATTAAACCCAGGCACGAGACGTCACGAAAAACCCACCACAGGATGCGGTACATAGGCTTCGTCCAGCCTGGCGACCTCCTTCGATTTGAGTTAGTAACGATGGCGCGGCAAGGGTGTGTCCAGGTGCCATGGCTTAAATGCGCCGATGATCAGCGCCACAATCATCTGCTCGGTCAGCATCAGGCCAGGGTCATTGCGCGTGCCACAAAACATACCCGCGTCCGAAACGATAGCCCGGCCCCCTACTGCGCCTCCTTGCGCGGGAATCCGAACAGGCCCCGGTTACGGATCAGCTCGGTCACTACCGGCGGCACCTGCATGGCCCACCCCGGGGCATCGGCACGCAGCGCCGGCAACACCTGCCGCCAATCGATATCCATCACGCTCGGGTCAATGCCGGGCAGCGCCAGGATGCGGCCTTGCTCCTGCAGGTGCCTATAGATGTGGTGCACGGCCGGGTCTGGCTCGAAATTGTCCGCGGTGATCAGGCTGCCATCAGCCGCTTTGCCCGGATACACGTACATTGAGGTCTGGTCGCAGAACAGCCGGCCGAAGGCCTCCAGAATGCCGCCTTCAAGATCGGCGTAGAACGCCGGGCTGAAGATGTCCCGCAGATTCTCCAGGCGCGCCACGATTCCGATGCGCCCCTGCGTATAGCGGCGCAGGAACGCCCGCAGGCGGAAATAGCGCAAATAGTCCGACACCAGCACGTGGTAGCCGAGCGCGGTCAGGGTGTCCACCCGGGCCAGGAAGTCCGCGTAGTCGACGTGGTCGTCGTCCTCCATGACGGTCGCCATGGTCATCTCGGCAACCGGCAGCACGTCCTCGCTGTCGCCGCCGAAAGCGGCCAGGCCGGCAATGAACATATCCTCGTGGCGACGGGTCACCGGGCGGAAGTTCGAGCGCACGGCCAGCACATCCTTGCGCCGCAACGCCTCGCCGGGCTGCACCACGTGCCCGTCCGGGTCGAACATGATGGCGCGCGTCAGCCAGCTGCGGATCAGGTGCAAATTCAGCAGGCGGTTCTCGCACTCGGCGAACGCCGGGCCACTGAACTCAATCATGTCGATCTCGATCCGGTCCGAACCGGCGGCGGCCCCCCCGGACAGGTCGTCGGCCAGGCTCTCGATCAGCTTTTCCGGCGAGTCGGCATGGTTGAAGGCGCCGTAGATCAGGTTGACGCCCAGGACGCCGAGCGCCTCCTGCTGGCCGCGGGCGTCGTGGTCCAGCATGCGCACGTGCAGCACGATGTCGTTCGCCGGCCCGTTTGGGGTGAGCTGTATGCGCACGCCCAGCCAGCCGTGGCACTCCTGACGGTGCTTGAAACCCTGCGCGGCAACGGTCGCGGCGTATGCAAAAAACGTCGTGTCGGTTTCGCGCCGGCCTTGCAGGCGCTCGATCAGCAGGCCGTACTCATGGTCCAGCATGCGCCCCAGGCGCACCCGGCTGACGTAACGCCCGCCCGGTGCGCGGCCGTAGATGGCATCGGAAAAGGTCATGTCGTAGGCCGACATGGTCTTGGCCACGGTGCCCGCCGCGCCACCGGCCCGGAAGAAATAACGGGCGGTTTCCTGACCGGCCCCGATTTCGACAATGCTGCCGTACTGCTGCGGATTCAGGTTGACCGCCAGCGCCTTCTGGACCGCGCCGGAGGTGTCGATCAGGGCGCTGTCGCCGGGCTGTGAGGGATCCATACGGAAAGCTCCGGTTCAGGCCGCCGCCATGAACTGACGCAGCACATAGTTGAGGATGCCGCCGTGGCGGTAGTACTCGACCTCGATCGGCGTGTCGATGCCGGCGACCACCGGCACCTCGCGCGTGGCGCCGTCGGCTGTTGTGATACTCAGCTTCAGCGTCTGACCGGGCTTCAGCTGGTCGCCAAGATCCGGCAGCGAGAACACCTCGTCGCCCTGAATGCCCAGCGATTCTGCGGTCTCGCCGGCACGAAAGCGCAGCGGCAGCACGCCCATGCCGATCAGGTTCGAGCGGTGGATGCGCTCGA
>CAZZHF010000270.1:0-4228 GCA_964653545.1 uncultured Gammaproteobacteria bacterium
TACCGCAACCTGTGCCGGGCGCTGGACGCACCGGAACTGGCCGTGGACCCACGCTTCGTCGATGGGGACACGCGACTGAAGAACCGCGATGCGCTGGATCGGGAAATGGCCACCCGCTGCGCCCAATTTTCGCGGGCTGAGCTGATGACCCGGCTGCAGCACGCCGACGTGGTCGCGGCGCCAATCAACGACTACCCGGCGGTCGCCAGCGATCCGCAGCTACAGCACAACCACATGCTGGAGTCGGTTCGGCACGCCATCCAGGGTCCACTCACCATCCCCGGCATCCCGTTACGCCTCGCCCGCACGCCAGGCGCGATACGCCGTCCGCCGCCCGCGCTCGGGGAGCACAGCGCTCAGATTCTGGGCGAACTGGAGTATTCGGTGGACGCGATCGCGCAAATGGCGGCGGACGGCCTGTTGGGTAACAGGCCGGCGGATTGAGCTTACCGACCATCCAGCTCAGGGAGCAAATCGCGGGGCGCCGTCATGGGATGCCGATGGGTTTGCGATACTGCGGGCACGGCAACTGGCACGCAGGCTGGCCGCGGTATGCTGCCTGATCTTCCCCGTCTCCGAGGAAACTGAATATGGTGATCACCAACAAGCAGTCCGGAACCAATATTCACGAAGTCGCGGATGGCATTTACCGCATCAACACGCCGGTCTTTGCCGAAGGCGGACCGGGCGCCTTCTCCTACAACCAATTCCTGATCGTCGACGATGCCTCGCTGCTGTTTCACACTGGGCTGCGCAAGATGTTTCCACTGGTACGCGAGGCGGTTGCCAGCGTGCTGCCGGTGGAGCGGCTGCGCTTCATCAGTTTCTCGCACGTCGAGGCCGATGAGTGCGGCTCGCTGAACGAATGGCTCGCCGCGGCGCCGCAGTCCGTGCCGCTGTGCGGCAAGCTGGCGGCGATGGTGTCGGTCGACGACATCGCCGATCGGCCGGCGCACGCACTGGCGAATGGGGAGTCACTCTCGCTTGGCAGCCACACTGTGCGCTGGTTCGACACCCCGCACCTGCCTCACGGATGGGAATGCGGTCTGCTGATGGAAGAGAAAACGCGCACGCTGTTATGCAGCGATCTGTTCGCGCAGGGTGGCGCCGAGCATCCGCCCACCACCGAGGCGGACATCCTGGGCCCGAGCGAGGCCTTCCGTCAGGTCATGGACCCGTATGCCCACGGGCCGAACGCGCGGGCCTTGCTGGAGCGGCTGGCCCTGACCAAACCGACCACGCTTGCCTGCATGCACGGCAGCACCTGGCACGGCGACGGGGCGAAGCTGTTGCGCTCGCTCGCCGATGTGCTTTCGTCCTGACTCCATCGGCCTGCAACGCACGTCAGCATCGATCATACCCGCAGCCTGAATTCTGGCTCGGCGACACCGGGCTGGTCGGGGTGCTAGTCTGAGGACCGGTTCTGCCAACAGGAATGCACCATGAACAAGCACACGCTAGCGCTGATTTTTTTTTCATTCGTTCTTGGCGGCTGTGGGTCGGAGCAAGAGGCCAGCACCCCGCCGCCGCCAGCCCCCGCCAGCGAACCCGAAGCGACCGCAATCCCGGTTCCCGCCCCGGCGCCCAGCACCAGTGAATTACTCGACCGCGCGATTGCCGGCGACTGGCGCGACCCGGCCAACGTGGCCCGCGACGTGTGGCGTCACCCCAAACAAACGCTGGAGTTCTTTGGCGTTTCCGCCGACCAGCGGGTACTCGAAATCTACCCCGGTCGCGGCTGGTATACGGAAATCCTGGTGCCGTTCCTGCGTGAACGAGGCCATTACCTCGGGGCCAACGTCGACCCCGCCACGGCCCCCAACGAGCGCGTCAACACCTACCTCACCCAACAGAACGCCGACCTGAGCGCCAAGCTTGCCGCCCACCCCGAGGTATACGACAAGGCCCAGCTGCGACAGATCGATCCGGCCAGCCCGGCCCTTGGCGACCCCGGCTCGGTCGACGCCGTACTCACCTTCCGCAACGTCCATAACTGGATGATGGGTGGCCACGCCGACATCATGTTCAAGGGCTTCTATGAGGTGCTCAAACCCGGTGGCGTGCTGGGCGTGGTGGAACACCGCGCGGCCAGCGACGTACCCGCTGGAGACAAGTCCGGCTACGTCGGCCAGGACCAGGTCATCGCCATGGCCAAGGCGGCCGGCTTTGAGTTCGAGGAAAGCAGCGACATCAACGCCAACCCGGCGGATACCAAGGACCATGAAGTCGGCGTGTGGAGCCTGCCGCCATCCCTGCGCCTGGGCGACAAGGACCGAGCGAAGTACGAGGCAATCGGCGAATCTGACCGCATGACACTGCGCTTTCGCAAGCCGGTGGTGGTCTCCCCGGCAGCCCCGTAGCTTCGTAGAGCGCACAGTATCGGCGGCGGCCATGACCAGCATGCCTGGGGCTCTACGCCACCGACCCGATTACCGTCTCCGCCACTGCGTGCCGTCGCCGCCGTCTTCAAGCACGATGCCGGCCGCCGCCAGTTCGCTGCGGATGGCGTCGGCGCGGGCGAAGTCGCGCGCCTTGCGAGCCTCGATGCGCGCCTGCACCAGGGCGTCGATGTCCGCATCCGACGGCCCGTCGCTGCCGACTGCACCTTTCAAAAACGCCTGCGGGTCGTCCTGCAGCAGGCCGAGCACCCCGCCCAGGTGGCGCAGGGTTGCGGCCAGGCGGGCCACCGTGGCCGGCTCTTGCGCGCGGTTCAGCTCCCGGACTAGGTCGAACAACACGGCAACGGCGTCCGGCGTGTTGAAGTCGTCCTGCATTGCGGCATCGAAGCGCGCCACGTAGCCATCATCCAGACCCGCATCGCCCGCCATGCCGGCTTTGGCCAGCGCCAGATAGCAGCGCGTCAGACCCTCGCGGGCGGCGTCGAGCGCGGCATCCGAATAATTCAGCGCACTGCGGTAGTGGCTGCCCAGCAGAAAGAAGCGCAGCACTTCCGGCTGGTAGCGGGCCAATACTTCTCGGATGGTGAAGAAATTGCCCAGCGATTTGGACATCTTCTCGTCATCGATGCGCACGAAGCCGTTGTGCATCCACACGTTGACGTAAGGCTCGCCGGTGGCCGCCTCGGACTGGGCGATCTCGTTCTCGTGGTGCGGAAAGATCAGGTCGTGGCCGCCGCCGTGGATGTCGAAGTGGTTGCCCAGGCACTGCGTGGACATGGCCGAGCACTCGATGTGCCAGCCCGGCCGGCCCTCGCCCCACGGCGACGGCCAGGCCGGCTCGCCCGGCTTGGCGGCCTTCCACAGGGCGAAATCCAGCGGGTCGGTCTTGGCCTCGTTCACCTCCACCCGCTCGCCGGCGCGCAGCTCGTCGATCACCCGGTGCGACAGCCGCCCGTAACGCTCGAAGCGCTGCACGGCGTAGTACACGTCGCCGTTGGGCGCCGCGTAGGCGTAGCCCTTGGCGATCAGCGTCTCGATCATCGCGACGATGCCGGCGATATGCCCGCTGGCACGCGGCTCGTCGTCCGGCGGCAGCACGCCCAGCCGCGCCAGGTCCTCGTGCATGGCGGCGATGGTGCGCTCGGTCAGCGCCGTGGTGGTCTCGCCGTTCTCGGCCGCGCGGCGGATGATCTTGTCGTCGATGTCGGTGATGTTGCGCACGTAGTGCACGTCCAGGCCCAGGTGGCGCAGGTAGCGCACCACCATGTCGAACACCACGAACACCCGCGCGTGGCCCACGTGGCACAGGTCGTACACCGTGGCGCCGCACACGTACATGCGCACCTGGCCGGGCACGAGGGGACGCAGCGGCTGCTTGTCGCCGGTGAGGGTGTTGTGGATCAGCATGGGTGGGCCTTGGGGCAAAAAACAGCCGCGGGATGATACCGCCCGGTGCGCGCCACGCCCGGCCCTCCCCGGCCGGCTGCTAAAGTAGCGCCCCCGTTCTGCCCCCCGCCGCGTGCCATGCCGTACCGCCTGCTCCGTGCCTTGGTGCTTGCCCTGCTGCCGCTCGCCGCCCCCACCGAAGCCCAGGAGACCCAAACCATGCCCGTCACCGTCGTATTCGAGACCAACCACGGCGCCATCACGCTGGAGCTGTACCCCGAGCAGGCGCCCAAGACGGTCGCCAACTTCACCGACTACGTGCGCGCCGGCCAGTACAACGGCACCTTGTTCCACCGCGTGATTCCGGGCTTCATGGCGCAGGGTGGCGGCTTCACGGCCGAGCTGTCACAAAAATCGGTCAACGCGCCGATCACCAACGAGGC
>CAZZHF010000271.1:0-4220 GCA_964653545.1 uncultured Gammaproteobacteria bacterium
GGGCACCGGCGTTGGAGGTGATGCGCCCGGCCGGGATGGCGCCCCGGCGCAGCGCCCACAGGAAGCGCTCGTACCAGTGCTCGCGCAGGTCCGGGGCCTCGGCATCGGCCAGGGCGCGCGCCACGCGCTGGTAGGTCTCGTCCACGTTGCGGTCGATGACCGTGCCGTCCTTGGCCTTGAGGCGGTATTTCTTGTCCCAGATGTCCAGCGAGGCGGGCTGGACCGGTACTTCCGCGTTGTGCGCTGGAGCGTGAATAGCGACGACCTTATTCATTGATGTCTGGACTCCCCTTGATCACGACTGTTTATTTAGTGGCGCGGTATCCCGTGACGCTGGCTGGCGAACACAAGATGTTGTGAAGGAGGGGGTGACCTTACGCGCGCCCGACCTGCGTCGTCAATGGCAGCGGGAAAAAATATTTTTTATTATTAAATACAGGTAGTTACTAAATACTATTGATAAACATTCGATATCGTTCAGCGCACGCTTCTGGTGCGCTCGGGAAAGGCCTTTAATCACAATATGTTGTTACTGCGCCGACGTCTGTCGGCGCGCTTTCAGGGCAACAATTGTTCGAACCCCTCCAGCATCGGCAGGTCGGTCAGGTGCTGCGGCGCGGCGCGCGAGTCCGGCTGTGCCACCGCCAGTACATGGGCAATGCCGTAGTCACGGGCGGCACGCAGGACGTGCGGATTGTCATCAACCAGCAAGGTGCGCAGCGGATCGAAGCGGTGCAACGACTGCAGCCTGGGCCAGAAAAGCGGGTCTTCCTTGGGCAGGTGCAGGTCGTGGGCGCAGACAATCTCGTCCAGCCACGCGGTCAGGCCGGTACGTGCCAGCTTGAAATCGAGCCCACTGCGGTGGGAGTTGGTGACCAGCACCCGCTTTTTGCCGGTTGCGCCCAGCCACAGCAAAAACTCCGACACCTGCGGACGCACGCTGATCAGGTGCGCGAGTTCCTCGTTCAGCGCCGCCACGTCGAGCTCAAGCAGCTCGCTCCAGTAGCTCATGCAGTAGAAGTCCAGCGTGCCGCGACGTTGCTCGGCGTGGTTGTGGATGACGCTGCGCGCGCTGGGCAGGTCGAGCCCGCGCCGCTCGCCCCAGGTACGCGGCAGGTGATCGAACCAGAAGGCGTTGTCGTAGTGCAGGTCCAGCAGCGTGCCGTCCATGTCCAGCAGCACGGTGTCGATGCCCGCCCACTCGATCATGGCGTTGCCGTCAGTCCTGCCAGGCGTGGCTCGAGCTGCACACCGGCGTGCACGCGAACGGTCTTGCGCCGCGTCGTGTCGCCGCTTACCAGCGCCAGTGCGCGCCGCGGCAGGTTCAGGCGCTTGGCCAGAAAATCAAGCAGTGCGGCGTTGGCGGCGCCGTCCACCGGCGCCTGTGTGAGGCGCAGTTTCAGGCGTCCATCGTGCAAGCCGGCCAGTTCGGTGCGCGCGGCGCGCGGCTGCACCAGCAGATCCAGCAGCCACGCCGCGTCCTGGCGTCGATACGGCAGGGCGTTCACAGACCCTGCACCATGATCACCGCCGCGGCTCGGATCAGCGGCTGCACCAGCAGGATATTGGCAAGCTGAACCGCCACCAGCGCCAGGAGCACGGACAGATCCAGGCCGCCCATTGGCGGGATGATGCGCCGCAAAGGCGCCAGCAGTGGTTCGGTGAGCTGTTCCAGCAGCTGCAGCATGGGGTTGTAACCGGTACCGGCCGACACCACCCAGCTGGCCACGGCCCGCACGATCAGCAGCGATGTCAGCAGCAGCGTCAGCAGCGCCAGCGATTGCGCCAGCGCCATCAGCGAGGCGCCCGCCAGGCCCGGCAGATAGCCGCGCAATCCGCTGAGCGCATAGACCTCCAGCAGTTTTATCAGCAGCAGCAGCACCACGAGGGCGGGCTCGATCCTGGCGCGCATCGGCAGCACCCGGCGCAGGGGTTTGAGTACCGGCTGGGTGGCCTTGTAGACGAACTGCGACAGCGGATTGCGAAAATCGACGTCCATCGCCTGAAACAGCAGCCGCAGCAGCACCAGCGCCGCATACAGACCGAATGCGCTTTGCACCAGAAACAGTGCCGCCTGGGTGGCCGGTGAGTACACCATCGGTCAGGCCTGCGCTTGCTGGGCCAGGCCCACGGCGCGGTCGCGCGCGGCGGTCAGGGCGCGCTCGAACAGTTCGCCAAGGCCGCCTTGCTGCAAGACCTCCAGCGCCGCCTGCGTGGTGCCACCGGGGGAGGTGACCTGCTCGCGCAACGTTGTCGGGTCGGTGCCGCTCTGGGTGGCCAGCACGGCCGATCCCAGCGCCGTTTGCAAGGTAAGTTCGCGTGCCACTTCGGCCGACAGGCCCAGCGCGACACCGGCCTTCTCCATCGCTTCCATGACCGCGAAAAAGTAAGCCGGACCGCTGCCGGAAACCGCCGTTACCGCATCCAGCAGGGCTTCGTCAGCTACCCACAGGACGGCGCCCACGGCGCGCAGGATGTGCTCTGCCTGCTCGCGCTGGGTGTCCGATACGCGTGGGTTGGCGTGTAGCGCGCTGATGCCCTGGCGCACCAGGGCTGGCGTATTGGGCATGCAGCGCACCACCGGAAAATCACCGCCGAGCCAGGCCGCAATATCGGCTTCGGTGATACCGGCGACGATTGAAATGATCAGCGGCCGCGTTGGCCCGAAATGGCCGGCCAGATCCTGCGCCACGCTTCTGAGCACCTGCGGCTTTACGGCCAGCAGAACCACACTGGCGCCAGCGACCAGGTCGGCGCCCTGCGCCGAGGTGGTCATGCCAAATTCCCGCGCCAGCGCCTCGCGCCGGCCGGCATCCGGTTCGGCCGCCGCCAGCCGCTGCGGCGGCGTGCCATCGGCGATCAATCCGCCGAGCAAGGCGCGGCCCATGTTGCCGCCTCCAATGAATACCCATTCGCCCGCCATTCATCGGTTCCCGTGTTGTGCCTGTAAGTCGAGCCTCGACGGCCTCGTCACGTGCTTAAACTGCCCGCGCCGGGCGCGGGCCAAACAGCGCGCTGCCGATTCGCGTGATCGTAGCGCCTTCCGCAACCGCCGCTTCAAGATCATCGCTCATGCCCATCGACAGCGTGTCGAGCTCAAGGCTTTCACCGCGCAGTACCTGCCACAGCTCGCGCAGAGCCCGTAACGGGCGACGCTGCGCAGCGAGGCCGTCGGCCGGTGCTGGAATAGTCATCAAGCCCCGCAAACGCAGCCGTGGCAAGGTATGCACGGCCCGCGCCAGGACGGCGACCGCGGCCGGCGCGATGCCGGCCTTGCTGGCTTCGCCGTCGATATTGACCTGTAGGCAGACGTTCAGTGGTGGCATGTCCTGCGGGCGAGCCCGGGCCAGGCGTTCGGCCTGCATCTCGGACGCCACTGTGTGTACCCAGTCGAAGCGGCGCGCGATTTCAGCGGCCTTGTTACCCTGCACCGGACCGATGAAATGCCACTCCAGCGGCAGATCCGTACATGCATCCTGCTTCGGGCGTGCTTCCTGCAAATAACTTTCACCAAAAGCCTGCTGGCCAAGGGTCGCCAGTTCGCGAATTGCCGATACCGGCTGTGATTTGCTGGCCGCCAGCAGGCGCACACTACCCGCCGCACGCCCAAACTGGCGCTCGGCGGCCCCAAGACGTTCCCTGACGTCCCCCCAGCGCACGGCCAAGGGAATTAAAGAATTTGCAGCAGCGGCAGATGTAATGGCATAACCCCGCAAGCGGTCGCGGTGCAGTATAGCAGCGGCCTTTTACTCCCCCTTCCGCCACATCAGGTTTTTGCGAGGCCCGGCACACGATGGACATTACCGAACTGTTGGCCTTCACGGTTACCAACAATGCATCCGATCTGCATCTGTCGGCAGGCATGCCGCCGATGATCCGAGTCGACGGTGATATCCGGCGCATCGACCTGCCGGTACTGGATCACACGCAGGTCCACGACATGGTGTACGACATCATGAGCGACCGTCAGCGCAAGGAGTACGAGGAGTTTCTGGAAACTGACTTCTCGTTCGAGATACCGGGGCTGGCACGCTTTCGCGTCAATGCGTACAACCAGCACCGCGGCGCCGCGGCGGCGTTTCGTAACGTGCCAAACACGATTCGCACCCTGGAAGACCTCGAGGCGCCGCAAAACTTCTCCGAGCTGGCCATGATGCCGCGCGGCATTGTTCTGGTGACCGGCCCCACCGGCTCGGGCAAGTCCACCACGCTGGCCGCCA
>CAZZHF010000272.1:0-4211 GCA_964653545.1 uncultured Gammaproteobacteria bacterium
AGGCCTACCTGATTCGCGCCCGCGAGACGCTGGACGATCTGTGGCGCGGCGAGGAAATCCTGGCGAACTGAAACGCCGACACGGCGGCGGGGCATCGCGCCCCACCGCCCGCCGACGGTGCAATCAGAACGAGAAGCCGACGCCGGCGTTCATGCCGCGGTCGTCCAGGTCCGAGGTCGGTCCGTTCTTGTCCATGTAATCGAGCTTGAGCACCACCTGCTCCGACAGCCAGTAGTTGAAGCCGACGTCGATCTGCCGGAATTTGCTGTCGGCGCTGTCGCCGGCGGCGGTATCCCAGCGGTTGTAGCGCGCGAACACGCCCCACTGGTCATTGAAGCGCCAGGATGGCTCCACGTACCAGCCGTTCTGCTCGTCCCGGCCGAGTGCCTGCGCCTGATCGCCGCCGATATCCCAGCCGGAGTACAGCGCGCGCAGACCGAACGGCCCGCGTTGCAGCACCGCGTGCGTCTCCCACAGGAAGGCGCGCGCCCGCTGACCCGCGCCCTGCGTCAGGTCGTCCTGGTACTGGCCGGACAGCGCCAGCTCCAGGCCGGGAATGCCCTGGTAGCGGATGCGCGCGGTCATGGCCGGGTCCTCTGCCACGGCCTCGGACACTTTCTGCCGGCCGCTGCGGGTGAGAAATGCACTGCTGCCGGTGGTCGGCACCTTCAATCCGGAGTGAGCGGCGATGTTGTAGGCCCAGCCGGGGGCGATATCGCCGTGCAAGCCAATGCCGCCTTCCCACCAGGTGGTCGGGATAATGTTGGTCTCGACCGGATTACGCTCCACGCCGTAGAACGTGTCCGGCTCGTGGTGCTCGTTCAGGATGCCCAGCGGCAACAGAAACAAGCCGACCCGGGCATGCTGATTGTCGGTGAGATCACGTTCGATATACGCCTGTTCGAGTTCGACTTCGCCTTCCTTGCCCTCGCCGGCCAGCGAGTGTTCGAGTTCAAGCTCGGCGAATAGCCGCGTGCGGTCGTCGAACTCGTGCCCCAGGAACAGCACGAAGCGATGAAAGTCGATTTCGTCCTTGCTCTGCAGGTTGTTCCAGTGCATTTCGCCATAGGCACCGAGGCTGGTCTTCTCGGCCCAGGACGGGCCGCGGGCGGTAGCCGCCTGCTCGGCCTGCTCCACTGCCTCGCCGGTCGCGGCCACCTGCTCCTTGATCTGCTGGTTTTCGGCCTTGAGCGCCCGAATTTCCTGTTGCGCAGCCTGCAATTGAGCTTGCAGCTGCACCAGTGTCTGTTCGATGGCCTCGATGGAGCTGGCGCCGTGTGCCACAGGCACCCAGGCGCTGGCGAGCAGCGCGGCGACCAACGCACCGCGTGCGACGTGTATGCGAGACATGATTCCTCCCTCGTGTTTGTCCAATGCCGGTAGCCGAAGATTCGGCAGGGGCAGTCTATATCAAAATGAGAACGATTCGCATTCAAAAATATTAGCCGGTCTTGACCTGGGTCAGGACCCGGGCGGCGAACGCTCGCAGCAGCCGGTTTTCTAAGGAAGCGCTGAGTAAATCCATCCTGGACTTCTCAGCGCCCGCGCCCTTGCGCTGCGGGAAACACTGAATACTTCAGGATCTCCTCAACGGGCGGCAAAGGCCCCACGCGCGCCCTGGACGGTCGCCGCGATAACCGCCGCGTCGTGCGCCGCGGTAACAAAGCCGGCCTCGAAGGCTGATGGCGCCAGGTACACGCCTTGCGCCAGCAGCGCCCCGAACAGCCGCCCGAATGCCGCGACATCGGCCTGCTGCGCCTCGGCCAGGTCGCGCGGTGGGGTGGGCCGCAGAAACAATCCGAACATGCCGCCGATGTGAACCGTGCAAAAGGGCACGCCAGCGGCGTCCGCCGCGGCCTGCAAGCCCGCCGTCAACGTCGCCGCGGTTTGCTCCAGCTGCTCGTAGAAGCCCGGCTGCTGGACCTGTGTCAACGTGGCCAGACCAGCGGCCGTGGCGAGCGGATTACCGGACAGCGTGCCGGCCTGATAGACCGGCCCTGCAGGCGCCATCTGCTCCATCAGGTCGGCCCGCCCGCCGTAGGCGCCAACCGGCAGCCCGCCACCGATTACCTTGCCCAGTGTCACCAGGTCGGCGGTCACACCAAAACGCGCCTGGGCGCCGCCCAGGGCGACCCTGAAACCGGTCATCACCTCGTCAAAGATAAGGACCGCGCCATGCGCGGTGCACAGCTGACGCAGGCCCTCCAGGAAGCCGGGGCGCGGCAACACGCAGCCCATATTGCCGGCCACCGGCTCGACAATCACGGCGGCGATTTCTGCGCCGCGATCCGCGAACAAGACTTCGACGGCGCGCAAATCGTTGTAGGGCGCGGTCAAGGTCAGAGCCGCCAACTCGCCTGGTACACCCGGCGAACTCGGCACCCCGAAGGTCAGGGCACCTGAGCCAGCGTTCACCAGCAAGCTGTCGGCATGGCCGTGATAACAGCCGGCGAACTTGACCAGCACTTTCCGGCCGGTAGCGGCACGCGCCAGGCGGATGGCGCTCATGGTCGCTTCGGTGCCGGAGTTGACCAGGCGCACCCGCTCCAGGCCTGGCACCAGGCGGCAGAGCGTTTCCGCCAGCTCCACCTCGGCGGCGGTGGGTGCCCCATAAGAGAGACCGCGGGTCGCTGCCGCCTGCACAGCCTGCACCACGGCGGGCGCCGCGTGGCCCAGGATCACGGCGCCCCAGGAGCAGACGTAATCGATGTAGTCGTTGCCGTCCTCGTCGCGCAGGCGGGCACCATCGGCCTGCGCGATGAACGGCGGCTGCCCCCCTACCGCACCGAAAGCGCGTACTGGCGAGTTGACCCCGCCCGGAATCACGGCGAGGGCGCGCTCGAAAAGGCGCTGCGAGTGCTGCATGTTCAGATCCTCAAATGTCTTGCCACAGGGCGGCCAGCGCGCGGGCCGCCGCCTGGCTGTCCACTCCCGGCCCGAACAGGGCGCTACCGACCGCCAGCGCGTGCGCGCCGGCCTCGACCAGCGGCCGCGCATTGTCCACCCGAATGCCGCCAATACAGACGATGGGGCAGGCCAGAGTCGCCCGCCACGTGCGCAGCAGATCAAGGCTGGCGTAAATCTCGCCGGGTTTGGTGCTGGACGGGAAGAACCGACCGAAGGCGACATGATCTGCACCGGCGCCGAGCGCGCGCGGCGCAAGCTCCGGCTGGTTATAGCAGGTGGCGCCGATGAACGCGTCGGGCCCCAGGCGTGCCCGCGCCAGCCCGGGTGACTGGTCGTCGCGGCCCAGGTGTACGCCGTGCGCGCCGACCGCGAACGCCAGCTCCACATCGTCGTTGACAATGAACGCCACGCGGTAGATATCGCACAGCCTGCGCAGTGCCTGCGCCTCGCGCTGGCGACGCACGCTGTCCGTCGACTTGTCACGGTACTGCACCACGCCAACGCCCCCCGCCAGGGCGGCCTCGACGCGCGCCAGCAACTCGGCTCCTTGCAACAGCGAGGTATCGGCCAGGGCGTATACGCCACGAATACTGGGTTTGATCTTCACGCGTAAAGTGTGGATGGCTTGGGCCGCTTTGCGCAAAACGACATAAGAGCGACATAAACTGGCGCTTGATATTGCGCTTCGGCCATTCCTAGAATCGAGTCCCCTGCTATACAACACCCGGCCCGGCCGGCGGAGGTCACCATGGCACGCATTCTCGACGACATCACGCAGGCCATCGGCAACACGCCGTTGGTGCGTATTCGCCGGCTGATAAAAAGCGATGCCACGGTGTTGGCCAAGCTGGAGTTCCTCAACCCGCTATCGTCGGTCAAGGATCGTATCGGACTGGCCATGATCGAGGCGGCCGAGAAAAGTGGCCAGCTCGTGCCCGGCGGCGAAATCATCGAACCGACCTCGGGTAACACCGGCATCGCGCTGGCCTTCGTCTGCGCCTCCCGCGGTTATCGCCTGACGCTGACCATGCCGGCCTCGATGAGCATCGAGCGGCGCAAGGTGCTGCGCGCGCTGGGCGCCGAGATCGTGCTTACGCCCGCCGAGAAAGGCATGACCGGCGCCATCGAGCGGGCGCGCGAACTGCTGGCCGAGCGGCCGGGCAGCATCATGCCGCAGCAGTTCGAGAACCCGGCCAACCCGGACGTACACCGCCGCACCACGGCCGAGGAAATCTGGCGCGACACGGACGGCAAGGTCGATTACCTGATCTCCGGCGTCGGCACCGGCGGCACCATCACTGGGG
>CAZZHF010000273.1:0-4207 GCA_964653545.1 uncultured Gammaproteobacteria bacterium
GCTGATCGACCGCCTGGCCGATTTCGGCCGCCCGATCCTGGTGTTCACCGGCGGCGACCCGATGATGCGCCGCGACCTGAACGAGCTGATCGCCCATGCCACGGGCAGGGGCCTGCGCTGTTCGCTCACGCCCACCGCCACCGCCCTGCCGACCGTGGAGCGTCTGCGCCAGGCTGCCCAGGCCGGTATCCGCCGCGTGGCCCTCAGCCTGGACGGTTCTTCCCCCGAAGTGCATGATGAATTCCGCCAGGTCCCGGGGTCGTGGGACCGCACCATGCAGATCCTGCACAATGCCGGGGAAGCGGGACTGAGCGTGCAGGTCAACACCACCGTCACGGCATTCAATGTGGACCTGCTGCCGAACATGGTTCCATTTATTGAAGAAGTCGGTGCCGTGCAATGGTCGGTCTTCTTCCTGGTGCCCACCGGTCGGGCGCAGGCAAAGTGGCTGATATCGCCGCAGGAACACGAGCGCGTGTTCAACTGGTTATACGACCTTTCCAGGAGTGCCCCCTTCGACATCAAGGCGACTGCGGCACCCATGTACCGCCGGGTGGCGATTGAGCGCCGGCGGGCCGAAGGCGGCCCGGCTGCCACGGTAGCCTTTCAGGGCGCCGGCTTCCAGTACGCCGACGGGCTCAATCGGCCGCGCAAGGGTGTCAACGACGGCAACGGCTTTCTCTTCCTCTCGCACACCGGCGAGATCATGCCGTCTGGATTCCTGCCGATCTCGGCCGGCAACGTGCGCAGCGCGGATGTGGTTGAGACCTACCGCCAGCACGAGCTGTTCACCACCCTGCGGGACTACGACCGGCTCAAGGGCAAATGCCGCGCCTGCGAATACCGCGCCGTGTGCGGGGGCCAGCGCGGGCGCGCCTACGGCGTGACCGGCGACTACCTGGCCTCGGACCCTTCGTGTGCCTATCTCCCGGCCGGGGCGCAGGCATGAACCATCTGTCTTCTACAGGTCTCCCGCCAACCGGCGTTGAGCCGACCGCCCGCTTCCTGCGCGCCTGTCTGCGCTTGCCGGTGGATGTCACGCCGGTCTGGTTCATGCGCCAGGCCGGCCGCTACATGCCCGAATACCGCGCCATCCGGGCACATCACATGTTGTTGGAGATCGTCCAGCGGCCGGAACTGGCCGCCGAAGTCACGCTCCAGCCGGTCCGGGCGCTGGGGGTGGATGCCGCGATCCTGTTTGCTGACATCCTGCTGCCGGTGGTGCCGATGGGTCTGCAACTGGAATTTGCCCAGGGCGAAGGGCCGCTGATTCACGAGCCCGTCCGGAGTCTCGCAGCGGCGCAGCGCCTGCGCCGGTTGGACGCCGAAAGCGACCTCGGCCATGTGCTGGAAGCCATCCGCATCCTGCGCCGGGAATTGCCGGAATCTGTGCCGCTGATCGGCTTCTGCGGCGCGCCCTTCACCGTTGCGTCCTATATGGTGGAAGGCGGCGCCAGTCGCGATTTCCGCAACACCAAGGGCCTGATGTACGCCGACCCAGTTGCCTGGCACGCCCTGATGGATGTGGTGGCCGCCAGCGCCGAAGACTACCTGCTGGCGCAAATTCGCGCCGGGGCGCAGGCCGTGCAGCTGTTTGATTCGTGGGTCGGTCAGCTCAGCCCGGCGGATTATGTGGCGTACGTGCAACCCTATTCGCAGCGGGTGCTGCGCGCCGCCATGGCCACCGGCGTGCCGGTCATCCACTTCGGTACGGGCACTGCCACCCTGCTGCTGGCCATGAAGGATGCCGGTGGCACCGTCATCGGGCTGGACTGGCGAATGCCCCTGGACCAGGGCTGGCAGCTGCTGGGGGATGACGTGGCCGTCCAAGGCAACCTTGACCCGGTTTCCCTGTTCGCGCCGCTGGAGGTATTGAAGGCCAGAGTGGACGACGTCCTGACCCGCGCCGGCGGCCGGCCGGGCCACATCTTCAATCTCGGCCACGGTATTCTGACCCACACCCCGGTGGCGAATGTTCGCGCCGCGGTCGAAATGGTACATGCATGGACTCCCGCCCGCACATCGTAATCGTCGGCGGTGGCATCGCCGGCCTGGCGGCTGCCTACGAGCTCGCCAGCTCCACGCCGGACGGGGGTAATCCACCGCGCATTACCGTGCTGGAGCGCGAGGCGCGTTGGGGCGGCAAGATTCTCACCGAACGGCAGGCCGGCTTCGTGCTGGAAGGCGGGCCGGACACCTTCCTCGCTGCCAAGCCCTGGGCGGTGGAATTGTGTCGCGAACTGGGCATCGCCGAGCGTCTGCAGGGCACCAACCCGAAGCAGACCAACACCTATATCCTGAAGGACGGCCGTCTGCATCCGCTCCCTGGCGGGCTGACGATGATGATCCCGACCGAGTTCGGGCCGATGCTGCGCTCCGGGCTGCTCTCCTGGGCCGCCAAGGCTCGCATGGCGGCCGATTTCATCCTGCCGGCGCGGGCCAATGGCCGCGAGGAGACCATGGCTGACTTCGTCTCGCGCCGCCTGGGGCGGCGCGCCTACGAGGCCCTGATTGAACCGCTGATGAGCGGCATTTACGCCGGGGATGGCGACCGCCTGAGCATTCAGGCCACGCTGCCTTACCTGCCGGACCTGGAACGCGCACACGGCGGGCTCATCCGCGGCGCGCTACACGCCCGGCGCGCCCGGCAGAAGAACGGGCGTCAGGCCCAGCCGGGGTCGCGCAGCCTGTTTCTCACGCCGGCGGGCGGACTGGGGGAGATCACCGAAGCGCTGGTCGACTTCCTGACCGCCCACGGGGTGGAACTGCGGGCCGGCGCGGCGGTCAAACGCGTCAAGCCCACATCGCCCGGGTACGAGCTCGCGCTGGCGGACGGCGAGACCCTGTCGGCCCGCGCCGTGATCCTTGCCACGCCCGCCTACGTCTCCGGCGCGCTGCTGGCCGACAGCGTGCCCGGCCTGGCCGCGGAACTGGCGGACATCCCTTATGTCTCGACGGCCACGGTCTCGCTGGGCTACCGCGCCGACCAGATTCTTTGCCCGTTGGACGGATACGGGTATGTCATCCCCCGCACCGAAGGCCGCACCGCCCTGGCCTGCACCTGGACATCGACCAAATTTCCGCACCGGGTGCCGGAAGGCCATGTGCTACTGCGGGTATTCATTGGCCGAGCCGGGCAGGAAGGCGCCATCCCCTGGAACGAACCGGGGTTGATTGCACTGGCCCGCCAGGAGCTGGCCCAAACGCTGGGCATCGATGCCGAACCGCTACTGGCGCGCGCCTTCGTCTGGGAGCGCGCCATGCCGCAGTACAACACCGGGCACCTGGCCCGGTTGGAGCGCATCCAGACCGAGCTGGCCCAGCTGCCCGGGCTGGCGCTGGCCGGCAACGGCTACCGCGGCATCGGCCTCCCCGACTGCATCCATTCCGGCCGCGAGGCCGCCAGTTCGATCCGGGCAACGCTGGCCGCCACCCCAGAAACGGAGAAAACACCTTGAACATCGCCAAATCCCTGGAACTCTTCGAGCAGGCCCAAACCCTGTTGCCCGGCGGAGTGAGTTCGCCGGTGCGGGCTTTCCGCGCCGTGGGTGGGCAGCCGCGGTTCTTCGCCCGCGGCGAAGGCCCTTACCTGTGGGACGTGGACGGCAACCGCTACATCGATTATGTGCTTTCGTGGGGGCCGCTGATTCTTGGCCACGCGCACTCCGCGGTGGTCCAGGCCCTGGAGCAGACGGCGCGGCGCGGCACCAGCTACGGCGCCCCCAGTCCGCTGGAGATCGAACTCGCCCGGTTGATCCAGGACTTCATGCCGAATTTGGAAATGATGCGCTTTGTCAATTCCGGAACGGAGGCCACCATGAGCGCCCTGCGGCTAGCGCGTGCCTTCACCGGGCGGGACAAGATCATCAAGTTCGAGGGCTGCTACCACGGCCATGCTGACCTGCTGCTGGTGCAGGCCGGGTCGGGCGTGGCCACCCTGGGTCTGCCAGATTCCCCCGGCATCCCGGCGGCCACCACGCGTGATACGCTGGTGGCACGCTACAATGACCTGGAATCGATTACCCGGCTTTTCAACGAATTTCCCAAGGCGATCGCGGCGGTCATCATTGAGCCGGTGGCAGGCAACATGGGCGTGGTGCCCCCCGTGGCGGGCTTTCTGGAAGGCCTGCGCGACCTGACCGAGCAACACGGCGCGCTGCTCATCTTCGACGAAGTCATGACTGGTTTTCGGGTGCATTCGGGCGGG
>CAZZHF010000274.1:0-4161 GCA_964653545.1 uncultured Gammaproteobacteria bacterium
ACACGTGCGCGGCGGTCGCTTTTTCCCAGAACGTTCGCTCCGCTTTCATCGTGATCACGTCGATCTCCGGAAACGCCAGACTGCCCAGGGCCTGGGCCGCATCGCAGACCACGTGATGTTTGGCGCTTGGCTCGCCCGTCGAACGCGCGCCGAACTCCAGCATCACCGAAGGAGGTGTGTATTCGTTGCCGGTGAAGATCGGCTCATAGTCGATGAAGATGCGATCCACCTCGACGCGCGCCTTGGCCGGAAGGCCCGTCTTGGCCAGCGCCTGCTCCAGCGGGGGCAACATCTCGGTGGCCACCAGCTTGGCGAGTCGCTCGTTGATATCTGTTGTCCATTTTTTGGACTGGCTGCGCGAAGGGGGCAGGGGGCCACCGGCCTGGCCTACCAGGTCTGGTGCGATCGCGCGGATGTCGTAGGTCAGGTCGACGTCTTCCGAGAAGCGGTTGATCACCCCGTAAGCTTTGGACAGGCTGGTGCCGCCCTTGAACACCAGATGCGCGGCGTGCTGGCCACTGAACAGGTGTTGCAAGGCCCAGACGACCAGGATGTCCTTTTCCAGCAGATGGGGCGGGCGCCCGAGGGCCGTTTGCGCGGTCAGCAGGGCTTCCTCGCGATCGGCGCGGGGCAGTCCAAGGAAATCAGGCATGGGAGACCGCCCAGCTGCTCAGACCCTTGGCCAGCCAGGTAGGCAGGCGCCCGCGGGCGGACGCCGCCTCCTGCAGCTGGGCGGCCGGCAGTCGCGTTGACAGCGTGCGCAGCGCTTCAGGGCACTCGGACGGGCCCAGCCAGGCGAGCGCGCGAACGACCTCGCCGGCGATGCGGCCAGGAAGCACCAGCTGCCAAGACGGGGCATGGTGCAGTTCTACTTCCTGTTTGCCGAGCTGCAGCTTGCGCGTGCGGCCGCTGGTCAGGTAGACGCTCTTGATGGGCACCTGCGTGGTCAGGCCCAGGGAGTTTGCACTTGCGGCGCCGCTGGGCACGATGGTCTCGCCTTGCAGGTTGGCCAAGCCCTCCATCAGCTTGGGAACCGCCGGCGCTCGCGTGCCGAACTTGCCCTGGACGGGCAGGGCATAGAGCCCCCTGCCCACCCGCATGAGCGCGCCGGAGCTGGCCAGCCGGCACAGGGCCTGATCCACTGCCGAGCGTTCGCCCAGGTGCAGCAGCTCCTTGGCGTACACGGGCGTGCCTTCGGGCAGGGCCTTGGCATGGTTGAGGATCTTGGGAGCTAGCGGTTCCATGTAAAGAATTATACACGTACTTTCTGACAAGACATGAATTTACACCGAATGGCCGATCCAACAACTCCCCCTCGGCCCTCGTTTCTTGATTGGCTCTCTCCCGTCCTGGACAACCCTCTGCCACCCTCGCCCACCCTGACACTCGGTGCAGCGCGCGGGCGGCGCGTCGTGCAGGCGCGCGAAAAAATGCTAGTCAAGGAGGAGGGGGGTTGATTCGAAGCACCTTCGGTGTAAATTCAACTCCGAACTATGGAACTACCCGATATTCCCGAATGGATCGTGGGCTGTGGGATGCCCAAAATCGGCCCGGACGTGGGCATCGTCTGCTTGGTCTTCTCGCGCGAGGAAGTCGAGGGCCTGCGTGTCGGCCGTGCCGTCGATGACCTGATGCACCTGAGCGACGACATGCGCCTGTGCCGGCAGCTGCAGCACGGTCTGTTCGTGACGTTCGACGGCTGGGGCGACGATCCACGCGAGGTCCACCAGATTGCACAGTGCCGCGAGTATCTGGCGGCCGTTCACCGCCAGTGGCCCTATTGGCTGCACTTCCTGGCCCCCAGTCCGGACATGTGGGCTGTGCTGCTCCTGTGCCTGGCCACCCGCACCGCGCCCGCAGACGCTGCCAGCGGCAAGAGCTGCACCTCCATCGAAGCCGGCGAGATCGGCTCACTGATCGAGGGAATGCTCAATCCCCTGACTCTGCTGCACGACAAAATGGGGCTGTCCCAGCAGCAAGGCCATGCCATCTTTGAGCGTTCATGGCAGGCCATCACCGAGACGATGCCGTCATGAACACTGCCGCCGGAGACCCGTTCGCACCGTTCGAGGCATGGACTGCCAAGGAGATGGCCGATGCAGCTTCGGGCGCACCGCGTCCTGACCGAACACGTCGCTTCACATTCACGCCGGCGACGGCCAAGGTATACCGCACGATCTGGAAAGGCTGGATCACCTGGCTCGCGTCGGAAGGACTTCAATGGAACCAGGCCACCAGTGCGCAGGTGCGCAAGTTCCTGAGCGGCCCGACCCCGGGCGGCGAAGGCGTTGGGCGAAACCCAATCGACAAACGCAAAATGGCCAACTACACCCAGCAGCGCTACTGGCGGGTGTTACGCGGCGTCTATGCGCTGGCTTTCCCGTCAGACCCGAGCCGCAACATGAGCGACTTGGAAGAAAAAGACCGCCCGAAGGTTCAGGCTCGCTCACGTACCTCGCAGGTGCTGCCTCCGGGCGTCCTGCAGGCACTGCAAGACCCCAAGATGCTGGCCGTGCTGGTACCACGGGAGTCGTCCACGCACTGGTGGATAGCACGCGATCGGGCTGCAATGGCTTTGCTCGCGCACTGCGCACTGACAACGGCTGAAATCATCTCGCTCCGAGCGGATGATCTTATGATTGGCAACGCCCCCTTGCGCCCAGACTACGACCAGCAGCACAACATTCCCAGCGTCCAGGACCCCTTTGGGCCCCGAGTGAACATTTCCCAAGGAATGGAACGCACCGTGCCGCTGCCACCTGAAGCACTGATCAACGTGATGCCTTGGCTGCAGGAGCGCAGCCAATTGCTGTATGACCGCCTGGGCCTGCCCTTGAACGGGCCTGACGCAGCGGCGATGCCGCTGTTCTTGTCTCGCCAGAAGGAAAACGGAAAACTGACCTCGATGGAGCCAACTTCCATCTGGCAGATGGTCAGCCGCTGCTTGCGCGCTGCCCTTCAAGACCCGAGCATCCAGGTCGCTGTGGATTCAAGCGGCCGGGTCGCCAAAGGCGCGGCGATCGTACGCAACTCGGTGCTGCAGCGCTGGCTGTGGATCGACAAGCGCTCGCCCGCGGATGTGGCGCGCTTGGCTGGTCTGAAATCCATCGCGTCACTCCGGCTGCCGCTGCCAGATACCGCAAAGGACCACACCTCATGAGCCAGCTATTCGCGGCACTTGATGCCCAAGGCGAGATCCGTTTCGTCGGCGACGTGCCACGCGGTGCTGCATGCGGCTGCTTCTGTCCGGCCTGCGCCAGCCCGCTCGTGGCCAAGCTCGGTGAGGTGAACGAATGGCACTTTGCCCACGTCGCCGGCCAGGAGCGGCCGGACTGCATCGTGGGCGCAGTCAACCTTCTGCGACGCCTGGGCGTGGAGTATCTCAACCAGTTGGCGGACCTGGCGCTGCCCATCTACACGGAGCAAATTTTCGAGGGCCCGGCACGACGGGTCAGTGAGACCGTGCAATGGCGCGCGCCGGCGGCCGGAAAACTGGTGTGGCGAAAACAGGAGCTGAACGACATGCCCCGCGCCGTACTGGCCCTGGACACAGGGGTGCAAGCGCAGGTGTACGTCGATGTCGAACACTCGGCACACATCGAGCCGGAATTCGAACCGGGCAGCGCGGTGCTGGGCTTCTGGATTCCAATGCCACCGGCCATTCAACTGCGCACGCGCGACAGCGCGATGCATCACATCGCTACCGCTGGCCGCTGGAGATGGCGTTTCCATCCAGACTTCAACGGCATTGCCGCTGCGGCTCGCGGCCGTCTCCAGGCAGCAGCACAGCGCGAGGCTGCAGAGGCCGACGATCGACAACGCCGGGCCGGCTTGCGCTGGGCAAGCATTCGCCGCGATGCTTTCGGCTATAAGGTTCCGGCGCAGTCAGTGGCACCACCTCCAGGGTCCAGCCAGCAGCTCGCTCCTGAAACGGCGCAAACGGCAGCCAGCATGCTGGATTGGGCCAGGGACCGCAAGGACAAATCAGGCTTCCTGCTTTACCGCCTCCGGTCAGGTGAGGCATGGGTGATCTACCAGCTCATCGATGGCACCAGCGCATTGATCCCGTGGCCGGAACGTTCTGATGGATGGGAAGAGAGCTTGCCTGCCTCGTTCGCCACCTACGATCCGAGACTAGACGCACTGCGCATCACAAACCTG
>CAZZHF010000275.1:0-4142 GCA_964653545.1 uncultured Gammaproteobacteria bacterium
GTCCTTGCACGGCTAGTTGTGAAGTTCCAATAGATTGTATCTGGAGTCCACCCGAGCTGAGTCTGGGAGACTGGAAGTCGCCAAACACCCAGCACTTCCAGAAACAGCCGGATGAACACCCATAAGAATGCCCGACTTACCTTCGCCCGTCGCCTCGAGATGGTCCAAGACATGACCGATCGGGGGCTTTGCGCCACGCAAGCAGCGGCGCGCCACGGAGTGACGCCGCCGACCGCCCGCAAGTGGTTGGGGCGCTACCTGGCCGACGGTGCATCGGGGCTGGCCGATGCTTCATCGCGCCCGAAGCACTCGCCCAGATCAATCTCACCGGCGACTGCGTTGCTGATCGTGGAGTTGCGCCGCAAGTGCCTGCTGCAGTCCAGGATTGCACAGCAGGTGGGCGTGTCGGGCGCGACGGTCAGCCGCGTGCTGGCTCGCGCCGGCCTGTCCAAGCTGTCGGATCTGCAGCCCAGGGAGCCGGTGCAGCGTTACGAGCACGAGCAGCCAGGCGATCTGCTGCACATCGACATCAAGAAGCTCGGACGAATCGAGCGGCCCAGCCACCGGGTGACAGGCAACCGGCGCGACTCGGTCGAGGGCGCCGGTTGGGAGTACCTGTTCGTGGCCGTGGATGACCACGCGCGTATCGCCTTCACGGGCATGCAGCCGAACGAGCGTCAGGAGAGCGCCGTGCAGTTCCTGCGTGACGCGGTGGCCTACTACGGCAAGCTGGGCGTGACGATCAAGCGCTTGCTGACGGACAACGGCTCGGCCTTCAGGTCAAAAGCCTTCCGCGCTGCGTGCGCCCAGCTGGGCATCGCACAGAAGTTCACCAGGGCCTACCGGCCGCAGACCAACGGCAAGGCCGAGCGCTTCATCCAGTCGGCTTTGCGCGAGTGGGCCTACGGCTGGACGTACCAGAACTCAGCACAGCGAACTGCCGCTCTGGCGAGCTGGCAGTACCACTACAACTGGCACCGCCCGCACCACGGCATCGGTCGAGTGCCGCCGATCACCCGACTTCCCGCGTCAGGAAACAACCTCTTGACGCTTCACATCTCGCCACCCACCAGGCCTGTCCTGACCGTGGGATGGCGCAGCTGCAGGCGCAGCTCGGTTTTCAGCCGCGTGTTGTCCATCTGGCGTGACTCACTCATGAAGCTCAGCAGCACCAGAGGTAGTTCGGCCTGGGCGGTGCTGCGTGGCACGCGAGGGGGTCGCGGCAGCCCGTACAGGTCAGCGGCCAGGTCAAAGTAGTCGCCCATCTTCAACCGGGTGTCGTCGCTGGCGTTGTACACGCGCTGCGGCCTGCCGCGCCACAGGGCAGCCAGGCAGGCGCGGGCCAGGTCATCGGCGTGGATGTGGTTGGTGTAAACGTCGTCAGCGGCAGCCAGCACCGGCGTGCGCTTGAGCAGCCGCGCCCGCGGTGTGCCGCCTTCGCGGTCGGGCGCATAAATGCCGGGGATGCGCAGGATGCAGGCATGGGTTCCACCAGCCCCCACGCCAGCCAGCGTGGCCCGGCCAAAGTGGCGAACCAGGGTTTCGGCATCGACCCGCCGCTGGGCGCGCGGGGTGCTGGCCTGCAATACCGATGTTTCGTCCACCAGGGCGCCAGCACAGTCGCCATACACCCCACTGGTCGATCCGTACACCAGCTTCGCCGGCGCGCTGCGCAGGCGCAGCGCGCGCAGCAGGGCCTGGGTTCGTGGGTCGCGCCACCAGGCAGCGGCGCGCGCGCCCTGATCGGTACCCGGTGGTGGCGCCAGGTGCACCACATGCGTGGCCAGCCCTGCCAGCCGGCGCAGTGTGGCCGGTGCATCGAGATTGCCGGTCAGCGGGGTGATGCCCTGTGTGCGCAGGGCGGGCCGGCGGTCGGGCGATGAAGTCAGTGCCAGCACGCGCACGCCAGGACCGGCGGCCCGGGCCACACGCTGTCCCACGTCGCCGCAGCCGACAATCAGCAGCCGGGGTCGGCGAAAGCGGGCCGGCCGGGCACCGAGGGGGCTTTGGTTTGAGGGCAAAATCGGGGGCTGTCAGCGAAAACAGGCCCGAGGATAACCAAAGAATGACCTTCCAGATCACCGTGCAGCCCAGTGGGCGCAGTTTCACCGCCAACCCGGACGAGGCCATCCTGCCCGCGGCCATCCGCCAGGGCATTGGCCTGCCCTACGGCTGCAAGGATGGTGCCTGCGGTTCGTGCAAGTGCAGGAAGCTGGAAGGCACAGTGGCCCATGGGCCGCACCAGGTCAAGGCCTTGAGTCCCGAAGAAGAAGCTGCGGGCTTCATCCTGACATGCTGCGCTGTGCCGCAGACCGACGTGTTGATCGAGTCGCGCCAGGTGACCGACGAAAGCGCCTTCCCCATCAAGAAAATGCCATCGCGCGTGATCACGCTCGAAAAAAAGTCGCACGACGTGATGGTGCTCAAGCTGCAGCTGCCGGCCAACGACACCTTCCGCTACCACGCAGGCCAGTATGTGGAGTTCATCCTGCGCGACGGCGCGCGGCGCAGCTACAGCATGGCCAATGCACCGCACAACGGCCCGGCCGTGGAACTGCACATCCGTCACATGCCGGGTGGCAAGTTCACCGACCATGTGTTCAACGCCATGAAGGAAAAGGAAATCCTTCGCGTGGAAGGGCCCTACGGCAGCTTCTACCTACGCGACGATTCCTCCAAGCCCATGGTGCTGCTCGCCTCGGGCACGGGCTTTGCGCCCATCAAGGCGGTGATTGAACAGATGCAGCACAAGGGCATTACCCGCACCGCCACGCTGTACTGGGGCGGGCGCCGTCCGTCGGACCTGTACCTGGACGACTGGGTGCAGGCGCAACTGGCCGTGATGCCCAACCTGAAATACGTGCCCGTCATTTCCAACGCGCTGCCCGAGGACAACTGGACGGGCCGCACGGGCTTTGTGCACCGCGCGGTGCTGGAGGACTTCCCCGACCTGTCGGGGCATCAGGTGTATGCCTGTGGCGCACCCATTGTGGTGGATTCCGCCCGCGCCGAGTACAGCGCCCAGGCCGGCCTGCCGCCTGAGGAGTTCTACGCCGATTCGTTCACGACCGAAGCCGACAAACACAAGGAGACAGCATGACTTCACGCACGGGTTTGCAGCGCCGCCAGCTGGTGGTGGGTGCCGCCGCCGTGGCGCTGGCTGCGCCGCAGCTCGCCCTGGCCCAGGCCAGGCCCATCCGCTTTGTGGTGCCCTACGCGGCCGGTGGCCCGATCGACGTGACGGCCCGCCTGATGGCAGAGCGTGTCAAGGATTCGCTGGGCACGGTCATCATTGACAACAAGCCCGGCGGCGGCGGCAACATCGGCGCCGACATCGTGGCCAAGGCTCCTGGCGACGGCCTGACCATCGGCATTGCCGCTGTGGCCACGCATGCCATCAATCCCTGGCTGTTCAGCAAGATGCCCTACGACGCAGCAAAGGACTTCGCGCCCGTCACGCAGATGCTGCGCGTGCCCAATGTGCTGGTCATGAATGCCGACACGGCTGCGCAGCTCAAGATCAACAACCTGGCCGACCTGATCGCCTATGCCAAGGCCAACCCGGCCAAGCTCAACTACGGCAGCGGCGGCAACGGCAGCGCTGGCCATCTGGCCGGCGAGATGTTCAAGCGTGACGCCGGCATCTTCGCGGTGCACATTCCCTACAACGGCGGCAACCCTGCCCAGCTGGCACTGCTGGGCGGGCAGGTGGACTTCAACTTTGACAACCTGGCCACGGCGGCGCCCAACATCCGCGCGGGCAAGCTCAAGGCCCTGGCGGTGACCACCCTGGGACGCTCGCCCGCCCTGCCCGAGGTACCGCCGGTGGCTGACACGCTCAAGGGCTTTGCCATTGACACATGGTGGGGCATCGTGGCGCCGGCCAGCACACCCAGGGACGTTGTCGCCAAACTGAACCAGGCGTTTGTGGCGGCGCTCAATTCCGCAGAAGCCAAAACACGCTTTGCCGCCCTGATGGCCGAGCCCGTCCCCAACACGCCGGAGCAGTTTGGCGCGTTCATGAAGACCGAGCTGGCCAAGTACGAAAAGGTGGTCAAGGCCTCCGGCGCCAGGGTGGATTGACCCCGCGCCGCAAGCCTGGCGCTTACTCGCCCAGGTACGCGGCGCGCACCTTGGGGTCG
>CAZZHF010000276.1:0-4134 GCA_964653545.1 uncultured Gammaproteobacteria bacterium
TCTTGCGAAACAGCATTCATCGTGCCGCGGCAACCTTATCGATTTCTTAAGGACGAGCGCTCGCAGGCGAGGCCGGCGCCGGCGGTTGCCTCGCCTGCACCGGCAGGGGAGGGATGACGGTCGGCTGGAACCCAAGCCGCGGCGAGCTGGGCTGCACAGTCGCGCCCTCGGGCACGCGCGGGGGCTACAGACCCACCGGCGCGGCCGGCATACCGGCTAGCTGACCCTGCGGACCATCGGAAACGTCGGCAGGTCCCCGCAATCCGCGCCCAGGAAGTCCACCAGCCCGAAAGCCTCCGAGGAGACGAACGGCGCCTTGCCGCACAGCTCGAGGCGCGCGGCATCGACGGCCTCGTCCCACACCCTGGCCGCGCGTCCCTCGTCTGCCGTCAGGCGGTCCCCTTCCTTGAAGCCACCGGTGTCCCAGGCCTTGAGCTCAGCCGCGCCAGGGACGTGCCCTAAGCATCTGCGCCGGCGTCGGCCAGGACCTTGCGGAACGCAGCTAGGGCGCGATCGCCATCGGCCTGTGTGATCTTGGCCAGGAGTTCGGCCACCAGGTGCCGCTCGAGTGTGTACTGCTCGGCCATCGCTGACATCCTGTGAAAAGACTACGCAGCCAGCCGATGCTCGTAGTACGGCCGCGGTCGATCATCGAGGATCGCGTAGCTGGCTGCCAGATTCTTCGGGTCCGGGTTGAGCCAGGCGGCGACGTTCTCGGGCTTGATCTGCACGATGCAGCGGTCATGCCCCGCCGCGGCTACCTCGGGCGGCGGATCGTCGGTGATCGCGGCGAAGCTCAGCAGGTTCGGCTCGTCCTTCCCGGTCCAGCGTGACCACAGGCAGGCCACCAGCATCGGCTCCCGGTCGTCCGGGGTGAACTGCAGCACCACGTTCTTGCCGTCGCGGTCGACGTTCTCGTAGAAGGTCTTGACGATCAGGAGCCCGTGGGTGTGGCCGAACTGGCCTTTCCAGAAGCCTTCGAGGTTGTCCCTGCGCGCGTTGTAGGTGCCAGGGAACTTCTGATCGTAGAACGCCGGCTTCCCAGCGGGGCGGCACTGGTAGCGCATGGGCTTCACCACGAGCTTGCCGCCCTCGCTGACGATCACCGGAGCGTAGACGCCAGGGAAGATGCGAGCGTCGCGGTCCTTGGGCTCGGTGCGGCGCAGATCGGCCAGCTTGCCCAGCAGGGCATCGACCTTGCTGGTCGCAATGCGCTTGCTCTCGGCCGCGGCCTTGGTCTCCTTGACCGCGAGCTTGCGTTCGGCGTCGGCCAGCCGGGTGCGCTGCTTGAACAGCTCCTGTTCGAACTCCGTGGCCAGCTCGACGTTGCGCTGATCGATCAGCTCCTTGATGGCTCGCTCTTCCGCGGTCTGCGGGTTGACGAACAGCTGGTCGATCATCTTCGGGACCTTGCGGCGGTCCGCGAAACTGAAGCCGTACAGCTCGGCGAACTCATGGATCGACATCTCGGCGCCCCAGTGGCGGACGTACTGCTTGTAGGCGTCGATGATCTGGGCCGAGTAGCACATGGGCGCATCGTAGCGCTGCGATCGTCATGGCCGACCTTCGGGGTCCACCGTCTGGCTCGCGGCCGGCGCCGCGGTGGCAGGCTGCTCGACCTGGTAACTGTGGAAGTTGCCGGGACCGCTCGGCATGAAGACGGGCAAAGGTCCGGCGTGGTGGTACATCAGGCCGCACCAGTAGCAGCTGGCGAACTCGGTTTCATAGTCGGACCCGTCGGCGCGCTTCACCGTCACGCGTGTGCAGCGGGTCGACTGACACGCCACGCACTCGAATCGATTCGTGCCGTTGGGCCCCCAGGAGAAGGCAGGGCGGGGCGGCATGGCTACTTCGCCAGCACTCCCTGCCGCAACCACGCCACGGCAGCCACCTCGGGGCCGAAGCGGCGCCACTTCTCGTTCGCCCACAGCTCCGCAGCAGCGTCGTTCAGCTCATCCTCGGGGGCGTGCGGCCATTGCTCGCGCAGGCGGTTGGCGCACCGCCGTGTCCATTCGTTGGGGGTCACGCGGGGCTCCTAAATACTGGATAAAAATACAGTATCATGAGCCTGTGACGAGTCGGCAAGCGCCCCTGTTCGATCAGTAGGAATGCATCGATAGCTCAAGACCGATGGCATCGGCGTCGGCACTTCGAGCCTGCGGCGACGATTCCTCTGATCAGAGGAATCGAATCAAAACAAGTACTTGTCACATTCGCAGCCAAGGAGCTGGTCTACGCGTACGCGATGTGGATCAGTGCGGCGTTCCACCGGAAGGTCATCAGGGCATACGAAGCGTTGGCCGCCGCTCCAGCGAAGCAGCGGACCGATTTGAGCCGGATGGACCTCCTGTAGATCGCCGCGGACGCCGAACGCGGGCGCCTGGATCTGGCCGACATAAAGGCCCAGGCCGCCAGTACCATGACGAATTCACTGCGCGTCGTCTCGGCGCACGCCCTTGAGTGACCATGACCGATCCGCGAGCCATTGAAGGAAGCGAGGAGCGTGCTGCCGAGCGCGGCGCGCCCGACGTCGCCGTGGTCGACGCCGCCCGCACCGCCGGCGACAGCCTCGGGAGCCCGGCGGTGGTCGAGCGGCTTGTGCAGGGCTCCTGCCACCGGCTGCTGGAGTTCTTCAAGTGGCGCCGGACCGGCCAGATCGACGCAGTCGAGCTGGTCGCGCAGATCCGTGGCGAATGCACCATCATGGGCGACGAGTCACCATACACGGCCGTGCCCGGCTGGACCTCCCCGCGCGGCGTCGGCATGGCGATCACCGTGCTGCTGGGCGGTGAGGCCGTGCGCGCCGCGGCGAGCCCAGCAGCCGCGCTGTTCGAGTGGCTGGCCGGTCAGCTGATGGTCGCCTACCTGGCGATGAACGCCGAAGGCGCTGCCGACGTCGATGAGATGGGCGAGCGCGCGCAGTCCTGCATCTCTTCGGTCATCGACACCCTGCTTGGCACGCGGGCATGAAGGGTCCGATCGTGCTGCTCAAGGCCCACGTGTCGGTCTTCCGGCGCAAAGACGGCACGTCGGTGTCGGACTAAGAGGTGAGATCGTCGGCGCGGTCGCGCAGCCGGTGTGCGAGCGTGAGCTGTATCGGTCAGCGGGAGGGTGCCTGGCGCGGGAGTGTCCGGGTATTGAGGAAATGCTCGTCGCCGATCCACAAGCAGACGTCCCCGAGCTCATTCGATGCACGGTCGACGCGGCAATACTGCCGGTTCTTCGAGCCGTCCGGGTCTCTGCGCCAGCAAGCAGGCACTTCGACTTCTTCCACCGTCCTGTCGATGAGCGGCAGTCTCACCACCTCGAGCGCGACGAACCACTTGTCTTGTGGACGCCCGCCCCTGGCGGTGCATTTCGCCGTCGACAGCAGCAGAAGTGCCGGATGCTGGGCGTGCTTGCCGGCGAAGTAGCCGAACCACTTGCTCTCGTCCACCTCATAGGCCGACGTGGCGAAGCCGGTCAGCAGTGCAGCGGCGGCGAGCAGGCGTTTCATGGCCGCGATTCTGTGTCGGCGCACCGCGGATTGGACCCCCCTGTAGAAGGGCCGAGGCGGTGCAGCTTTGGGCCGGATTCGCAGTGTTGTCGGTTGTGAGGGTCTATCCTGTTGTCGGCTTGCGAGACAAGGCGAAACGAAGGCCCTCCATGCCCCTGACAACATGCGTAGGTTGCACGGCAAGAGCCAAGGGATCAGCGAGAAGTTCTCGGGTAAATCCTCGCTATCAATGGAGATTCTGTCGCGTAAGTGGGTAACTCGTAGGGCAGGATGGCCCGAGAAGATGGTCCTCGAGACCTCCACTAAATTGTCCGCAGAAGCCGCCCAAAAAGCCTGCAACGAACGCCGCCGAGGGTACAACTCCTAGGCCCGATGTAAGCGGCACCGCAACCGGATAACTTTCCGGACAACCTGGTAGGTCAGAAAGCCACGAAGCGAGCATTTATGAGGCTTGCTCGCCACAGTTCGATAGACCCCGGCCCACCAAACCGGACAGCCCGTGCCAGTGAAAGACCACTGGTACGGGCTTCTTCTTTTCGATCAGCCGCTTTCCGCGTTGCAGTCAGTGCAACTGCTGCCCCGCGCGAGCCAGCGTCGTGCGCCACGGCCGGATCCCGCTTCGCCGTGGCGACATCGAC
>CAZZHF010000277.1:0-304 GCA_964653545.1 uncultured Gammaproteobacteria bacterium
GTTGCGGGGCGTGATGCCATCGTCGGCCAGATGCTGTACTTCTCCCGCCAGGCCTCCATTGCGCTGGAGTCCGCATGACCATGACCGGCGCTGAATCGATCGTCCAGAAGCTGGCCAGCTTTCCGGGCATGGACGGTTGCGCGCTGGTAGAGGCGGAAACCGGCATGGTGTGGTATTCGGGCGGATCATTTCCGGACCTGGACCGGGTGGCAGAAGCCGCCATCGAGTTCTGGCGCGTGCAGGTGCGGCTGGCGTCCAACTTCAGCACCATGGGGCCGCTGCAATCTGCCGCGTACGCCTTCTC
>CAZZHF010000277.1:314-4127 GCA_964653545.1 uncultured Gammaproteobacteria bacterium
CCAGGTGGTGGCGCTGTTTCCGTGCAGCGAGAAGCCGCCGCTCGTGCTGATCGGAATTGCCCGCAAATCAGATGTTTCGTGGCAGGAATGGGGGGGACATGTGGTGACGCTCAAGAAGGCCCTGAAGGAGTCACAGCTGGCATCCGAACAGGCCCGTTAAAACCATTACAAACGACCTGTGCCGTCTCTGGCGCCACGACACGGGTTGATCTCTAACAGGCGACAGTAGACGGAGAACTGACATGGCAACTATCAAGGAATCGATTGACACAATGCTGGCCATTGACGGCGCCATGTGCGTCGCACTGGTGGATTCCTCCAGCGGCATGATCCTGGGACAGGGAGGAGCGGGGGTGGATCTGGAGGTTGCAGCGGCCGGCAACACCGAGGTAGTGCGCTCCAAGATGAAAACCATGCGCGCGCTGGGGCTCAACGACGTGATTGAAGACATCCTGATCACCCTGGGCAAGCAGTACCACATCATCCGCCCGATGGCCCGCAAGGAAGGCCTGTTCATCTACCTCGTGCTGGACAAGGGCAAGTCCAACCTGGCCATGGCCCGGCGCAAGGTGCAGGACGTCGAAAAGGACCTCATTGTCTGAGACACGCCGGCGGGGGTCTTGCGACCCCCGGCCTGCTGGCCGGACGCCATCAGGTCTTGGCGAGCGCGAAGGCGATCAGCTCGGTGCCGCTGCGCAATCCCAGTTTTTTCTTGATGTTGGCGCGATGGATGTCCACCGTGCGAGCGCTCAGGCCGAGCTCGTAGGCGATTTCCTTGGTGGTCCTGCCGGACTTCAGGCTTTCCAGCACCTCAAGCTCGCGCAGGCTGGGGTTCTTGCTTCCAGACGCCAGGTCACCCTCACTGTCGCGGCGGCTGCGTTGCAACAGGCGGTTGAGCAGCTTGCTGTTGAGCCGCTGGCTCACCCAGGTTTCGCCGCGCAACACTGCCTTGGCCGCATCCACCACGGCAGCGTGGGCGCTCTCCTTCATGACGTAGCCCTGGGCTCCCAGCGCGATGACCTGCTCCCCATAGAGCAATTCGTCGTGCATGGAAACTATCAGCGTCGCGCGCGAAGCCTGCGCGGCAACAACGGCCTTCACGGTGTCCAGTCCCTTGGAGTCGTCCATGGACATGTCGCTGATGACCAGGTCCGGCTGGCGCGAAGCGATCAGGGCAAGCCCCTCCGCAAGCGTGGGGACAGACCCGATCAACTGGAACTCCGGGCATTCAGACACCAGCGTTTCCAGGCCGAATCGCACAATGTCGTGGTCATCAATGATCAATACAGTTTTCAAGCGCCACCCGGCAATAGAAGTTGTCTCCCCTCGTTTGGCGCAAGCATAGCGCTTATGCACGGCCGTCCCCACACTGTCGCCGCGCCCACGATAAGTACCTTTACCTAGAGACGCGCCCATGCGGCAGCCGCCATCATTGGAATCAACCAGCGTATGTGATTGAATCACATACAAGAGCCACAAACAGCCCCTTTCGGCTGTCACCCACGGGACGAGCAACGCATGATCAGGGACTTTCCGGTCAGCATGCAGGGAAGCATTTCCGCGCTGGACAAGCTCAAGGCGCAGTCCTTCCGCGAGTACGCAGTCATCTGGCCGCTGGTGGCCTCGCTGGCCATACTTTTCAGCGTCAACGCGCTCAGTGGCTGGCTGTCGTCGGGGGTGCGCGCGTCCGTGTCCAGCGAAAACCGCTGGTCGCAAGCCAGGCACATGGCCGGCAGTTCGCTGCGGGCCTACATCGACCACGGCCGTCCAGCAGACCATGCACAGTTTCTGGAGCACCTGAAAATTCCAAAGGCGCTGCGACGTGCACGTTCAGCCGCTCTGGATCTGCCCGTTGATGAACCGGCAGCCAAGGCGGCTCTTCTGGAGGGCGGCGTCCATGCCGATGACGTGCTGGCCACATACTGGCTGCTGCGGTTGTCGCCCCATGAGACGGGTGCCCGCAGGGCCATCGAAATCTGGCGCGAGGGCGACGCCGCACTGGATGACCTGCTGAACCTCGGCACCAGGGCACAGCAGCTGCATGCCGTTGCCCACCCCGTCGCGGATGTCCAGGCCGCGATGGCCGCGCAACTGGACGACCTGAACCGCCGCCTGGACCTGCTGGAAAAGGAGCATGGCGCGCAAGTGTCGTCCACGGCGCGCAAGTATGCCGCCGTCCTGCTGTACGTCCAGGTCCTGATGACGGCGGGCCTCATGATTGCAGGCATTTACACCACGCGCCGCTTTGCGCGGCGGCGCATCCAGATCGAGGCCTCCGCGCAGCGCGCGCGGGAGCGCCTGGAGCTGGCGACACTGAATTCCAACGACGGAATCTGGGACTGGCACATCCAGTCCAAGCAGGTGTTCTGGACGCCGCGCATCCCCCAGCTGCTGGGGTATGAGGACAGCGATCAGTTCCGCAGCTATTCCATACGCGACAACGTGCACCCGGACGACATCGACAAGGCCATGATGCGCCTGCGCGAGCACCTGGGTGGTCTGACCGAGCAGCTGGACCTGAACGTGCGCTTCAAGTGCAGGGATGGCAACTACCGCTGGTACCGGGCCCGCGCGATGGCCATCCGCAACGCCGCCAACCACCCCATGCGCGTGCTGGGAACCCTTTCGGACGTCCATGCGCACACCATGGCCGAACAGTCGCTCAAATCCGCCTGGACGCATGCCCGCCAGGTGGCCGGCGAGCTGGAGCTGGCGCTGGATGGCGCCGATGTGGCCCTGTGGGCCTACGAGCCCGCCACGGGCGCCATCATCCACCACAAGCGCTGGGAATCGCTGCTGGGACGCCCCGTGATGCCGCCCACGTTCGCAGGGTGGCTCGAGCTGACCCACGTCAATGACCGCCAGATGCGCGTGGCGCTGCTCGAAGCCCACCTGAACGGGGATACCACCTACTATGAATCGGAATTCCGCATGCTCCATGCCAACGGCGACTGGGTCTGGGTACGCAGCCGCGGCCGCGTGACCGCACGCGATGCGTCGGGACGGGCGCTGCAGTACGCCGGCGCCGTGATGAACATCAACGCGCAGGTCGCCGCGCGTGAACTCCAGCAGCGCGAAAAGGACTTCCTGCAGGCCATGATCCAGGGCGTGGACCTGGGCGTCATGATCTCGGACTACGACCGCGTCGTCTATGCCAACCGCAGTCTGGCCGCGCTGCTGGACTACGAGCATGAGGACGACCTGCGCCACGAGGCGCTGGTCAAGCTGATGTCGGCGTCCGAACGCGCTGTGGACATCGGCCAGCGGGCCAAGGCAGCGGCAGGCGGCATCCTGCCCGTGCGTGTGGTCAGGCTCAAGACGCGCCACCAGCGCCGTGTGAAAGTGGTGATGAACCTCTCCTGCGTGGACTGGAACGGTTCACCCCACTTCATCTCCACGGTGTCGCCGCTGGCCGAGCATGCCGACCTTGAGGTGCACCTGCGCGCCGCCGAAGAGCGCTACGAACGCGCCATGATGTCCGAACTCGAAGCCCAACAGGCCTCAATCGCCAGGGAGCTGCATGACTCCCTGGGCTCGATACTGGCGGGCATCTCCCTGCTGCTGCGAAGCGCCACCAGCGTCAAGACAGATGACGGCCGCAATGCCCTGCTGAACCGGACCCAGGAGCAGGTGCAGGCAGCCGCCGAGATGACCCGCGCCATGGCACGCGGCATCATGCCGGTGGGCTCGCATGCCGGGGCCTTTGTGCAGGCCCTTGAACAGTTCACCCACGACCTGGACGAAATCAAGGGCGTGCGTGCCGATTTTGTGGCCACCGGCAACTTCGACCACGTGCCACCTGAAATCGGAAAC
>CAZZHF010000278.1:0-4125 GCA_964653545.1 uncultured Gammaproteobacteria bacterium
ATCCCAGCGAGGTCCTGTCGGAGACCGAGCGCGAAGCCCGCGACCGGGCGGCACTGCATGCCTGCGTGGCGCTGCCGGCGGCGATCCTGGCGATCACGGCCGCTTACGCGACCGTGCGTTATGTCGTGTTTGGACCGATAGCGGCGGCACATATTCCGCTTTACATATTGAACAAGGCCTTGGCGTGGACCGCGCTGGTGCTGTTGGCACTGACCCTGACCCTGGGGCCCGCGGCCCGATTGTGGCCTGACCGCTGGGGACCGCACCTGTGGCGGCGGCGTTACTGGGGCCTGGTGAGTTTTGGGTTGGCTTCGCTACATGTGATGGTGTCCCTTGCCATCCTCAACTACGGCTACTACCGGCTTATGTTTCAACAAGCTTTCGAGTTCACGGCGCTGGCCGAAATTGCCATGTTGGGCGGGGCGCTTGGCTGGTTCATGCTGTTGCCACCGGCCGTGGCATCGCTGCCCGGCGTGCGAGAGCAGATGTCGGGGCGCTATTGGCGGAGTCTGCAACGTGGGGCGCAGATGGCGTTGGCTCTTGGCCTGGTGCACGTGTTGTATGGCGCGCCGGGCTGGTTGACGCCCGCCAACTGGTATGGCGGCATGCCACCGATCTCGCTATGGTCGGCCGCGTTCGTGGTTGGCGCATTCGCGCTGCGATTGCTCGCCCGATTGGGCGCTGTACGGAGTGGACCATGAGGCCGGAGCGTTCGCTGTATACGGCGCCGGTGGTCGCGGCGCTGCTGGGCGCCGGTCTGGTCGCGCCAAGTGCGGCCGCGCCGCCTGCCGGGGCACCGGTCTGGCAGGTGGCGATTGCGCATGACTTTCACCTGCCGGGCGACGATCCGCCGGTGCATTACTACCCGCCGGCTGCGGCGCAAATTGACGCCACCGGCGTGCTGCGGGCATTCGGCGATGGCGGCGCCGTGACCTGGGACCTGCCGGTTGGCCATTCCGGTAATGACGGCATCATTGCCTGGGGTCGCTGGGGTCACGGCAGCACCGGCGGGGACGGCCGTCACGGTGGGGTAGACATCACCGGTGGCGAAGGCGTGCGAAACGCCATCTACTACGTGGCAGGTTCCACTCCGCAGGTGCTACAAGGCGCCGCGCGCTATTCCCTGCTCGGCGGCCAGGTGGCGCCGACCGCCGGTGAAGGCGGCATGGCGGCGACGACCTTCCTCGAGAACGGTGCGCTGGAAGCGGACTTTGGCACCGGCAAGATCACGCTCAAGCTTGCCATCACGGTACCCAGCGGTCGCTACGATCTGACCGCGAGCGGCCTGCACATCGATGGCGCGCGTATCTTGATGACCGCCGACAGCCGCCTGCAGGTGACCGGTGTGCTGTGCTTTGCTGGCTGCACCGCCACGCTGCACGGCTTTTTTGCAGGCACCGATGGCGAGCGCGTGGGCCTGGCCTACAACATCGACATCGAAGCTCTGAGCGAGGACATGAACGGCGTCGTTGCCTGGCGGCGTGACTGACCCACCGAGCCCACGTTCCGCGGTCGCGGGTCTGCTGTGGCCGGCGCTGCCGGACAGCGCCGGCGCCAGCCTGCTGGCCGTGCACTATCAACTTGCGCAAAGCGAATGGTGGTCGCCCGCGCAGCTGGCTGCCTCCGGTCGCCGCCAGCTCGGCGCCCTGCTGCGCCACGCGCGAGACACGGTACCGGCCTATGGCGAGCGCCTGGCCGGTTTGCCGCTGGATCAGGGCGACGCGTTGGCCGCGGCCTGGTCGGAACTGCCGCTGCTGCAGCGGGCCGACGTGCAGGATCTGGGCGAGGCGCTGCGCAGCCGCGCCGTGCCGGCTGATCACGGTCAACTGATTGAATACCATACCTCCGGCTCCACCGGCCGGCCGCTGCACGGATACGAGACCGAGCTTACCCACTTCTTTTTCGGTGCCCTGAATCTGCGCGAGCACCTGTGGCAGCGGCGCGACTTTGCCGGCTGCTTTGCCGCCATCCGCACCCAGGTGAGCGACAATCGCCTCGCCGGCTGGGGACGTGCGGTGGAGGCAGTGTTCGCCACCGGTCCGGCGCTGACCCTGCCCATCAATACGCCGATTGCGCGGCAGCTCGACTGGCTGCTGGCGCACGATCCGGACTATTTGCTGACCCACCCCAGTAACCTGCGCGGCCTGCTGCTGGAAGCCCGAGTGCGTGGCGTGCGTCCGGCCCGGCTACGCGGGTTGGGCAGCTTTGGCGAAGCGCTGGCGGACGACCTGCGGGGTCTGTGCCAGGACGTCTGGGGTCTGCCGCTTGCTGACATCTACAGCTGCGAGGAGGCCGGCTACATCGCCTTGCAGTGTCCGCAAGTGCCGGAGCATTACCACGTGCAAGCCGAAAACTTGCTGGTCGAGATCCTGGACCCCGCCGGCCAGCCGTGCGCGCCGGGTGTCACCGGCCAGGTGGTGCTGACCACGCTGCATAACTTCGCCATGCCGCTTGTGCGCTACGCCATCGGCGATTACGCCGAGTTCGGACCGCCGTGCGCCTGTGGGCGTGGCCTGCCGGTGCTGCGCCGCATCCGCGGCCGACAGCGCAACCTACTGCGGTTTCCGGATGGCAGTCAGCATTGGCCGAGCTTTCCGGCGGATGCTTGGCTGGCCATTGCGCCGGTGCGCCAGTTTCGGTTGCGCCAGACCGCGCTGAAGCGCATCGAGGTCGAACTGGTCACCGCCCAGCCATTGACACAGCCGCAGGAAACGGCGCTGCGGCACATGCTGCGGCAGCGCCTGGGTTACCCGTTTGTCATCGTCGTGCACCAGCTGGAGCAGCTACCGGTTGCCGCTAACGGCAAGTTCGAGGATTTCGTGTGCGAGATTGGCACTTGAGCGACGCCCGGTCCGGCACTTCCGGTCAGGGTTAGGATTGCCAGTTCAAGTACTCACAATAGAAGCCGCAGGCCACACCGGCACTTCAAGCGGCGAGGAGGAAGGATGAGCCACACCCAGGCCATGCGCACGCTGGCCGGCGTGCGCATGAAGCTGATGCAGGGCGGCCCGCCCACACCCGCTGCCCAGACGGTGCTGTTCCTGCACGGCGCGGGCGGCGCCAGCCAGTGGCTGCCGTTCATGGACCTGCTGGCGCGGGACTTTCACCTGTTGGTGCCCGAGCATCCAGGCTTTGGCGATTCGGACACGCCGGCCTGGCTAAAGCGCGTCGAGGATCTGGCCTATTACTACCTGGACGTCCTGCAGGAGCTCGACCTGACCGGCATCCACCTGGTCGGCCACAGCCTGGGCGGCTGGACCGCTGCGGCGCTGGCGATCAAGGACTGCTCGCGCATCCGATCCCTGACGCTGATTTCGGCGGCCGGGGTACACGTGCATGGCGTGGCGCGCATCGACAACTTCATGGGCAACCCGGAGCAGAGCCTGCGGGCGCTGATTCACGATCAGTCCGTCGCCGACCAGCTGCTGGCGATGCAGGTGCCGCCCGAGGAACGCGAGCGCCAGCTCAAGAACCGCTTTACCACCGCCCGCCTGGTCTGGCAGCCGCGGTCCTACGATCCGCACTTGCCGCCGTGGCTGCACCGCATCCGCGTGCCCACGCATGTGGTGTGGGGCGAGCACGACCGCCTGTTTCCGCTACCGATCGGACAGGAATACCAGCGCCTGATTCCAGGCGCGCGCCTCACGGTGCTGCCGGGCTGCGGCCACTTGCCGCCCATCGAGCAGCCACAGCGGTGCGCGCAGGCCGTGACACAGTTCGTGAACGCGGTGTGCGCCGGGGAGGGCAGGGCATGAAGTTTTTCAATTTTCACCTCATGCCCTACGCCGACATGGACGTCAGCCTGATCCGCGAGCACGGCAGCGCCTGGGTCACGTTCCCGAACCGCCATTACGATCCGAAGGTCGGCGCGGCGCTCTACAACCGCTATCTGGACGAACTGGAATACGCCGACCAGCTCGGCTTCGACGGCGTGTGCGTCAACGAACACCACCAGACCCCGTATGGCCTGATGCCGGTGCCGGGCGTGCTGGCAGGCGCCCTGGCGCGCAGCGTCAAACGGGCGAAGATCGCCATCCTGGGCCGCGCCCTGCCGCTGGTGAACAACCCACTGAATATCGCCGAAGAATTCGCGATGCTGGACAACCTGTGCCGCGGCCGCTTCAT
>CAZZHF010000279.1:0-4104 GCA_964653545.1 uncultured Gammaproteobacteria bacterium
GGCGCCAAGAGCGGCGCACAGGCCCAGGCCACGCGGGCAGAAGCCGTCGAAGCCTGGATGCATGTGGGCCGTGCGCTGGCAATTTCGGGCGACCCGGCGGATCGTGACCTTGCACGGGCCATCGCCACGTTCATCAAGGAGATGCCAGCGACGCAGGCTCCGGAAGTTCAGCGCCAGGCAACCGGTATGACACCGCAACCGAAGCCGATCGACGTCGGTCCTCGCCGGTGAGGCCAAGAGGGCGGAAGCGCCCTGGGCACCGGCTATGTTTTCTGCATCTCCAGCGCCGCTTGGTACTCTGCGCTGAAGTCCGCGCCGGTATCCATCGTGGGATCGATCTGCCGGAATGCTGTGTACATGATGGCCAGCAGGTGCAGGCCTGAGAAACTTCCAGGCAGCGCCTTCAGCGTGTACTTGTCGGTCGGGTCGTTGATGTCCAGGCCGTTGCGTCCGAGCATGGCGATTTCCAGCGCAATGGTCCGGCACTTCTGCGGTCCAAGCTGCTTGAAGGTCTGCAGCGCGCTCGAGATGTACATCATCACGTCCGGCCGGAAGCCGCCCACCGCGCTGGACTTCAGCCGCTTGTGCGCAAAGGCCGTGCGTGCCTTCTCGGCCTGCTCGGCCATCGGCGAGTTCGGGTGCTCCTCAATGAATCGCAGGTAGAGGCCGTCTGCTTCCTCATCGGCCTCGCGTGTGCCCAGTTGCTCCAAGGCGGTGGCCAGGCCGAAGATCGCCTGAGGGTCGTCGGGCATCAGGTCCAGGGCACGGCGCAGATGCTTCACCGCCTCGTCGATGCGTTTGAAGGCGATCAGCAGGCCGCCCAGGTTGCGGCGCGTGTAGCCATCGTCGGGATTGGCTTCGACCGCCTTCTCGAAGGCTGCGAGCGCCTGTTCCGGCTTGCGCATGCGGTGATACGCCGTACCGATGCCGACCCAGGCATGGGCGTGGCCGGGGTCGAGTTGCACGGCGCGCTTCAACCGGATGATGGCCTCGTCGTACTGGCCCAGCTCGCTGTACGCAATGCCCAGGTTGTAGAGCACCTCGGCATTGGCCGGCGCCGACTTGGTCAGGCTCTCAAGGTAAGGCACGGCCTCGGCAATCTTGCCCGCCTTCAGCATCGGCATCACGAAGTCCAGCGCCGACGCTTCCGCCGGAAACGCCATGACGGTGATCTCCTGGTCGTCCACCGTGACCATCGCCGTCTGACCCTGCGCCGCGTACTCGGCTGCAAAGTGCATCATGACGGCGGTCTTGAACGCGTCGGTGCCCACCTGGCGCGCATCAGCCGGCAGCAAGTTCGTGTCGAAGCGGTGAAGCGGAATGGTGAATTCGGTCGCCATGGGGCTCAGGGCTTGTAAGGGATCCAGGCGTACCAGCCTGTCATGCCGATGGCCGCCGCCCAGGCGTCCACCAGCTCTCGGTCGTGTGCGGCACCCGGCGGCACCTTGTCGAGGACGGCCAGGAGCTCGGCGCCAAGGTCCAGCACGCCGGCAGCCCGGTACGGTATCGCATAGGCCGTCTTGCCCAGCAGCCGGTCGGCGAACAGCGAGTACGCCGCCACCGGGCCCAGCAGCGGCACCGGGATCGACATCTTGCCCATGCGCTTGGATAGCAGCCGCACGTTCTCTTGCTGCAGCGAGTCCATGCCGGCGGCCTGCAGTGCGCGCAGCTCGGGGTGCTCCTCCGCCAGCCACTGGTCGATGCGCATGCCGATCGCATACGACCGAAGGTTCAGCATGGCCCAGTGAGCCGTCATCTCGGCGAACTGCGTCAGTGTCGACCGGGCGTCGTCGGCCTGAGGCTGTCCGGTGGCCAGCAGTTCCTCCACCTGGCCAGGCGCGGTGCCGGTGCCGGCGAAATCGAAGCGTTCGGCTGGCGGCAGTTCCAGCAGGCGCAGCAGGTAACCAGCCTGGTAGGCCACCCAATAGTCCAGCGGCTCGTTCGTCGGCCGGTAGCGCAGCACGTGCGACGCGGCCCCGTTTCTGGCCAGCTGCAGGGTGGCGCGCAGCGTCAGCGCGCCGTCGGGCTTGAACTCGACGGGCCGGCCGCTCAGGGCCTCGATGCGCTGCAGCATGCCCAGCGTCTCTGGGCGAAGGTTTTTCATGGGCCGATTATCCGTTTCCGAGTCGATGGTGCCTTGCACCGCACAAGACCCCGCGCAGAATGGCGAGCACCCATCGATCCGACCCCAAGGCAGCCATGGAACGCGCCCACGCCAGCAAGCTGGAGTTCGAGCAGTCTCATCCCGACGACTGGGATGCCTTCAACGGTTGGGCGGCACTCCCGGCGCCAGTGACCCGCGCGGAGGCTGCCGAGGGTCTGCGAAAGGCGCGCCGACTTGGCCGCGTCCTGGTGGAAGGCGGCCACCGGTATCGGCTGGTCGGCTCGAACACCGTGATCCTTCGTCCCCGGTGACCCGGCGGCAGGGCACACTCAGCCCATGCCCGCCTGCTGCAGTACCTCGGCGAAGCCCCGGCTCATCAGCTCCAGTTCGCCCTCAGGGAAGTCGAACCGATCGAATACCGCATTCATGCCGCCGAAAGCGCGTGCCATCGCGCCAGCCACCAGATCGGCATCCATCTCAACCGCACCTTTGCCGAGGAACCGGCAGCCGGCCACGCAGGACAGCAGCAGCTTGATGCTGTCGTCCACCTGGTTGAAGAAGAAGGCCCAGTACGGCCACTCGGCTTCCAGGCGTCGAAGCAGGGCACGTACTTCGGGGATGTCGACCAGCTCGCGCGGGTCGTGGTTGTAGCCGTCCACCACCAGTGTCATCTGCCCGCGGTAGCGCCAGGCGTCCTCGCGGGTGGCCAGAAACACCTTCAGGCGCGACAACACCGATGCCAAATCGGCACCCTCCACTTCACGGCGCGAAATCATCAGCACAACGGGCTCGCTGACGCCGGGGCGGAGGTCGAGTCGGGGGTGAGCTGCCATTCCACGATTCTGCAACGGCTTGATCTGCCTTGTACTCCCTTACACTAGGTTGAGTCGGCTTCTACCGAGACGCGCATGCCCCCCACACCCAGCAACGTTATGACCGTCAAGGAAGTGGCGGAGTACCTTCGCGTCAATCAGCGCACGGTCTACCGCTTGGCTGTCGACCGAAGGATGCCCAGCTTCAAGGTGGGCGCGACATGGCGATTCAAGCGCGCTGACATTGATGGCTGGATCGCCGAGCAATCCGGCACTGCAGCGGCGATGCCTTCACCGACGCCTGCACCCCGAAACGCGGTGCGATGAAGCTCATTCAGAATCGCGGGGCCGATCGCGCAATCGATCTCCTTAGGCGGCACCTGCAGCCCGACGGGTCCATCGGATTCCTGTCGCCACGCTTTTCCCTCCATGCATTCGCTGAGCTGCGGCAGGACCTTGCGCGCCTTGGCAGAACGCAGCTCGTGTTGCCAGCAGACCCGGCAGATCTTGATCTTCAGGGAACCGAGGCAGATCGCTCCGCCCGCAACAGACTCCAGTCTCGGTGGCTGGCCAATCAATGCGCCGTCTGGCTGCAAGGGAAAGTGGACGTTCGGGTCGTGCCCGGTCGCATTCCACAGGGCATCGTCGTCATTCGAGAGCCAGACGGCACCCCCACCCAAGTGGCTATGGGATCGGTTGCGCTCAGCACTGACGGGCTTGGCCTGACTCCTGGGAATCCGTTGAGTCTGACGCAGGCATCGGAGAACCGCGACGAGGCTGCCGCGCTGGCCCGATGGTTCGATGAGCAATGGAGGACGCTTCCGTCGGACCACCAGTCGGCAGAAGCCGCACGCCAGGCCCTTCTGGGCCCGCTGCAGACCATCGGTGAGCACCGCGCCCCGTTCGAGATCTACGCGGCGATGCTGAATTACCTGTTTGGCAATCGGGAAGATGCGTTCGACGAGGAGCGCATCGTTAAGTCCGCCACCGGCATCCGCAACACGGTAGTCTGGAAGAAGCTGTTTAGGTTCCAGCGAGATGGCGTCGTCGGCGCCATCGACAAGCTGGCCCGCTTTGGCGGTTGCATCATCGCGGACAGCGTGGGCCTGGGCAAAACCTTCGAGGCCCTGGCCGTCATCAAGTACCACGAGCTGCGCAACGACCGTGTGCTCGTGCTGGCGCCCAAGC
>CAZZHF010000280.1:0-4103 GCA_964653545.1 uncultured Gammaproteobacteria bacterium
CTACATTACCGGCGTGAACCTGCCGGTGGATGGGGGCTGGACCGCCTCCGGCGGCCTGGGTCAACCAGACCCGCAGATAGCGCGGATTTTCGGCGAGGCCATGAACGCCCTGTCCAACATACCGGGTGGGCGATCGTAGCAGCCCTCTCGACTGCAAACCCGCGTGTCGCAGCCGCGACGCGCGAGGCTGAAAATGGGCCTTTCGGCCCTTTTTCAGCGATCGATGCCTATGGCACCAGTTCCATGTCTTCGAAGTTCCACACGCCGGGCTCGTCTGGCGCCTGGAACAGCTCCACCGCAAGGCTCACGTCCATGAACGCCTTGGCCAGATGCAACAGACGTCGCTCGGGCCGCTCCAGATCCGCCTCGGCCGGCGGGAAGTCCCGCAGGTAGGTCAGGATGTCGTCCATATGAGGACACATGGCATCGTAAAACGCGCGCAGCGCCGGCATGGCACTGCTGGCGCGCAGCCGCAGGCGTTCTTTGGTGGTGGGCAGAGCCCAGTCCAGGTGAGCGGCCAGGGCAGCGAACCGTTCCGGCAATTCAGTGTTGTTCATGTCATTGCTATCCGGGTTACCAGCCGTGACCAATCTGGTCGGCAAGGACTTTGTAGGCATGCCGCACCATGATCTCCATCTCGCCAACCTGCTGATGTTTCTTGGCACCCGAGCGCAGGTTGGTCTGAATCATGGCCAGGTTGGGCAGGTCTTCGCGGATCACGTCCCGCAGGTAGGCCCGGTTGTACTCGGCGGCCACCTCGCCGGCGGCGTCCTGTGGCGGGCGCATGTGCACCATGAAATCCCAGCGCGTGCGATCGTGACTGAGCGGCCAATAGTCCTGGGTCACGAAAAAGCCCTGCAGGGACTGCAGATTGCACATCGGAAAGATGATCATGATGTCGGTCAGCCAATCCGGCAGCTGCAGCGGGTTGATCTGCGGCGGATTACCCTGGCTCTGCTTGGCCATATCCGGCGCCAAAGTGGCGTTACCGCTGTATTTGCGCGCCAGGGTCTCGGCGAAGGTCGGTGTGTGCTGGATATTGCTGGTGGCCGACACGGCGCGGTGACTGGCATACAGACGCGCCGCATCGACGCGACCGTTCGGATTCTCGCGGCTGATCGCGATGTCCCCGGCCGAGGCGCCATGGACGGTCGAAAAGTGGTAGCTCTCGACAAAGGCATCGAGCACGATCTTCCAGTTGGCCGGCACGATGGCCGAAAAGCGCCCGATGAATTCGAACTGCGGGAAGAAACCGCCAAACCCGTTATAGATATCCTCGCCCAGGTACTCGCGCAGGGTTTTAGCCGGCTGCGGATCGACGTTGACGAAGATGAACCCCTCCCAGGTGTCGCAAGCGACCTCGGTCAGGCCATGTTCGGCCTTGCACAGGTCCGGAAACAGATGCTCTTCCGGCACGGTCACCAGGCTGCCGTCCAGACCGTAGCTCCAACTATGGAAACGGCAGGTAAAACCCGGTACGTTGCCTGAAGGCGCATAAGCCACCCGGTTGGTGCGATGCGAACAGGCATTGTGAAAGGCGCGGATCCGCTGGTCGCGGCCCCGCACCACGAGCACCGAGGTATCGCACACCTCCAGCTCCTTGACGAAATAATCGCCGGGACCAACCAGCTGTTGCTCCAAACCCACCCGCAACCAGCTCTTCTTGAACACCCGCTCCTTTTCCAGGGCAAAGTACTCAGGCGTAAAAAACTCGCCGATCGGCAACGGGCCACTGGGCACATTGCTGGCACCGGTCAGGTGTTGGACCATCTGGACAGGCTGATTCACAATTTACCTTCCTTGGTTTGGAGTGGGTTTGGCCTGATCGACGCATTCGATAATCGGGCACGACGATACCTGCGTCGCCAGTGCCGTCTATCTGCCGGCTGGCGTACGTCCTAACGCGCGTTAAGGATACGCTGAAACGACGCATGGGGAGGCGTCATGTTGCGAAGAATCACCCACCGGACAAGCCACCGTGCGCTTTGGGCACTGCTCCTGGCGCTATCGTGCGTATCGCCGACGCGCGCCGTGGGCCTGCACGGAACGGTTCGCGATACGGCCAACCAGCCCCTGCGTGGCGTCATGGTCACCGTGACCAGCGCCAGCGCCGCTGCCCCGGTAACCAAAGTATTCAGCGATGGCAGCGGTGCGTTTCGCGTGCCAGACCTTGGCGCCGGGGTGCGCGTGAACTCCCTGTACGTGAAGGCCAGCCGCCTGGGTTACCGGCAGACCCGGCCGACCGGCACGGCGGTCACGGACCTGAGCCCGCCAGTCGCCGACGGTGCCGCCAAGGTGGACTTTGTACTCGAACCGGTCGCCGACGTGGCCGAGCAGGTGTCGGCCTCGGCCTGGGTCGCGCGCCTGCCCGATAGCCCGCAGCGACAGCAGGTGGCAGTCCTGTGCACGCAGTGCCACCAGATGCCGTCGCCGCGCGTGAAGCGCTTTGCCGCGACACTCGCCGACCAGCCCCTGACGCAGCGGGTCGATGCCTGGCGCGCCATCATCAAGATGATGCGCACCGTGGGCATCTACGGCGCCTTGCAGGCCGAACACGCCGCGCCGCTATCCATGGAAGAACTGGCCAAGCCCGAACAGAGCATGTTCAGCCAGCTCGACGAAGACCTGCTCGCGCCTTACCTCGCGGAGCATTTTCCCAGCCAGTTCGATACCTATCCGGTAGCCGAGGCGGCCCGCCTGCAAGCTCCCCTCGGCGTCACTGGTCGCACCGTGATTCGCGAGTATCCGTGGCCCGAGGGTTCCTTCGTGCGCGAGACGGCGGTGGTCGACGGCCAGGTATGGGTATGCGACATCGCCCGCAACCGCATCGGTCGGCTGGACCCGACAAGCGGTGCCTACCTGTGGCAGGACGTGCCACTGTTGGGCGCGCCCGCGCCCCACACGCTGGTTCCGGATGGCGTCGGCAATATCTGGATGACCTTGCTGGGCAGCGCCGGCCAGATGGCGGCGCGCTTCACTCCGGCCAACAATCAATGGCGCATATATGACGGCTTTCCGGTCGGCCACATGGCGCACGACCTGTCGCCAGGCCCGGGCTACCGCATGGCCTTCGACCCCCAGGGCTACGGCTGGGCGACCGTCATCAGCCACAACCAGGTTGTCGGCTTTCATCAGGACAGTGGCCAGGTCCTTGGCCCGTTCGACCTGCCGTTGCCGGAGGGTGAGAACCCGATTCACGTCTCGGTGTATGGCGGGGCACTCAGTCCGGACGGCAATTACTGGTACGCCCAGTATTTTGGGGAAGTCGGGCGTTTCAACACCAAGACACGGCGTGTCGATCACCGCATCGAACTGCCACGCGGCAGCGGCCCGCACCGCATGGTGCTGGACGAAAAAGGCCTGCTTTACGTGTCCCTGATCGGCGCCGGACAGATACTGGTATACGACACCGCCGCACTGCGGGAAGTGGAGCGCATCACGCTACCGGATACCGCCAGCGCGCCGTACGACGTCATGTACGACCCGACGCGAAGGGCGCTGTGGATGGGCACCGTCAACAACGACAGTCTGTTCCGTTACGACCTTGACACACGCCGTTTCAGCGAATACCCGCTGGCGATCGCGCACCTGAACATGCGCATCATTGCCGTCGATGCCAACAGCGGCGATCTGTGGATTGCCAACTCGCCCATTCCGTATAACGAGCCAGCCATGCGACGGGTGTTCATGGTGCACCCGGGCGATCGCTGAGGCGGTGTCCGCAAACAGGCGGCGGTTGTCAGCCTGGCGGCAGCGGTCGCACCCGAGCGGCGGCGTCCCGCGCCCGCTCGCGCGCAGTGTTGACCGTATCGGCACGTGCCAGGGCCACGCCCATGCGTCTCTTGGGAAAGGCTTCGGGCTTGCCGAACAGGCGTATGTCGGTGCCCGGGATGCGCAGGGCCTGCTCGACGCCGGCGTAGCCGATGCCCGCCGCCTGCAACTGGCCGTAGATCACCGCACTTGCGGCCGGACTGACCAGTTCGACATCGACCGGCAGACCCAGAATGGCGCGCGCGTGCAGGTCGAACTCCGACAGCCGCTGACTGGCGAGGGTCACCAGGCCGGTGTCGTGCGGGCGCGGGCTGACCTCGCTGAACCACACC
>CAZZHF010000281.1:0-4098 GCA_964653545.1 uncultured Gammaproteobacteria bacterium
ATATGCAGGTATGCGTGCCGTCCACACCGGTGCAGATGTTCCATATGCTGCGTCGGCAGATGCTGCGCTGCTACCGTCGCCCCTTGGTGGTGATGACCCCAAAGAGCCTGCTGCGGCACCGGCTCTCGGTGTCTGCGTTGGAGGAGCTGGCGGCCGGTGAGTTCCAGCTGATCATCAGCGACTTGTCTGCCCCGCCCTCACGCACGGTGCGCCGGGTGCTGCTTTGCAGTGGCAAGGTCTACTTTGACCTGTTCACGGCGCGTCAGGAGCGCGGCATAGAAGACATCGCCATCGTGCGGGTCGAACAGCTCTACCCCTTTCCCAAGGCCCAGTTGACGGCCGAGCTGGCTGCCTACGCGGCCGCCGACGAAGTGCTTTGGGTACAGGAAGAGCCGCAGAATCAGGGCGCCTGGTATCAAATCCGCCACAAACTACAGGACGCACTGGCCGCTGGCCAAAGTCTGCGCTACGTCGGCCGCGCTCGGTCGGCCTCTCCCGCGGTGGGCAGCTATGTCTTGCATCAGGCGCAGCAGCAGGCCATGGTGGACGCCGCGCTGGCGCCGGTCAGCGCCGTACGTAAACGGAAATCGGCTTGAACCTGCCACCGTTACCTCCAGCCCAACCCCGGAACCGTCATGGAGATTGAAATAAAGGTGCCCGTGCTGCCCGAATCGGTGGCCGAAGCCACCTTGCTGGAATGGCGTAAGCAGCCGGGCGATTCGGTACGGCGCGATGAGATCCTCATCGATGTCGAAACCGACAAGGTGGTGCTGGAAGTCGTGGCGCCAGCCGATGGGGTGCTCACAACTGTGCATATGCAGGGCGGCGTCACGGTGCACTCAGGCGAATTGCTGGCGACGCTGGATACCAGCGCCGTGGCAAGCTCCGCGGCGGTATCCGCCGCTCCGCAGGTCGGGGCGGCGCCGCAGCCGGTAGCGGAAATCCGGCCTGCCGCCGTGACTGGCATGCCGGCAAGTCCGGCGGCACGCAAACTCGCCGCAGAACAGGGCGTGGATACCGCCGATCTGTCCGGCAGCGGCCGTGATGGCCGGGTGATCAAGGAAGACGTGCTGGCGGCGACCGCGCGCAGGGCACCCGCGACAACGGCCGACAGCGCGCCCTTGGGGACCACTGCCGAGCGACCGCAGCAGCGGGTGCCGATGACACGCATCCGCCAGCGCATCGCCGAGCGGCTGGTCGAAGCACAACGCACGGCCGCAATTCTGACCACCTTCAACGAAGTCAATATGCAGCCGGTCATGGACCTGCGGGCTCGCTACCGTGAAGCGTTCGAGAAGACGCACGGCGTGAAGCTTGGCTTCATGTCGTTCTTTGTAAGAGCGGCCGTGGAAGCGCTCAAGAAATTCCCGCTGTTGAACGCCTCCATAGACGGCAGCGACGTCATCTACCACGGCTACTTTGACGTCGGTATCGCCGTCAGCAGCCCGCGTGGACTGGTGGTGCCGATCCTGCGCGATGCCGAGCAACTGTCATTCGCCGAGATAGAAACGACCATCGGCGATTTCGGACGCCGCGCCGGGGACAACAAGCTGACCCTGGAGGAGCTGTCGGGCGGTACGTTTTCCATTACCAACGGCGGCATCTTCGGCTCCATGCTGTCGACGCCGATCCTGAATCCGCCGCAAAGTGCGATTCTGGGCATGCACAACATTGTTGAACGGCCCGTGGCCGAGCAGGGGCAGGTCGTGATCAGACCGATCATGTACCTGGCGCTGTCCTACGATCATCGTCTGGTTGATGGCCGCGAAGCGGTGCAGTTCCTGGTTGCCATCAAGCAAGCGCTGGAAGATCCGGCCCGCCTGCTGCTCGGCGTGTAATGGAACGTTACGATCTGCTGGTCATTGGTGCGGGTCCTGGGGGCTATGTCGCCGCCATCCGTGGCGCGCAACTGGGTTTGCGCGTGGCTTGCGTGGAACGCTGGATCGGCAAGGACGGCAAGCCGGCACTGGGCGGCACCTGTCTGAATGTGGGCTGCATTCCATCCAAGGCACTGCTGGAGTCGTCCGAGCAGTACCACCGCGCCCGCCATGGTCTGGGCGCGCATGGCATCAGCGTGGGCGAGGTCAGCATCGATCCGGTGGCCATGGTCGCCCGCAAGGACAGGATTGTCGGCCAGTTCACCGGCGGCATCACGGGCCTGTTTCGAAAAAATGGAGTCTCCTGGCTGCAGGGCAGCGGCCGACTGCTAGGTGGGGGCCAGGTCGAAGTGAAGGCCGCCGATGGCACGGTTCAGACGGTCGGGGCGCAGCACATCCTGATCGCCACCGGTTCGCGCCCGACGCCCCTGCCCGTGGCGCCGCTCGATGGTGATCGCATTGTCGATTCAGCGGGAGCGCTCGATTTCACCGCCGTGCCGGCGACGCTTGGCATCATCGGTGCCGGCGTGATCGGGCTCGAACTGGGCAGCGTTTGGGCGCGCCTGGGCAGCGCGGTGACGCTGCTGGAGGCGATGCCCGAATTTCTGCCAGCGGCAGACCACGCCATCGCGACGATCGCGCACAAGGAATTCACCGGGCAGGGGCTGGATATCCGTCTCGGCGCCAAGGTCACCGGTGCGCGGGTAAAGGCCGGCCGGGTGACGGTTGGCTTCGAGGACGCCAGCGGCCCGCAGCAGGCGCGGTTCGATCGCCTGATCGTCGCCGTCGGTCGCCAGCCGGTGACTGACGATCTGGGTCTGGACGTGGCCGCAGTGACTTGCGACGAGCGCGGTTTCATTCCGGTCGACGAGCGTTTTCGCACCAGTGCCGAAGGCGTGTATGCCATTGGTGATGTGGTCCGTGGCCCGATGCTGGCGCACCGCGCATCGGAAGATGGCATTGCCGTCGCCGAGGGCATCGCGGGCCAGCATTGCCATGCCGATTACGGGACCATCCCGTGGATCATTTACACTTGGCCGGAAATCGCCTGGGTCGGTCACACCGAGCAGGCCCTCAAGGCCGAGGGCGTGCCTTACACGGTGGGAGTTTTCCCTTTTCAGGCGAATGGTCGGGCGCGTGCCATGGAGGCCGCGCAAGGGCAGGTAAAGCTGCTTGCCCACGCCGAAACCGACCGCGTGCTGGGCGTGCACATCGTCGGCCCGCACGCCTCGGAGTTGATTGCCGAGGCGGTGGTGGCAATGGAGTTTCGGGCCAGCGCCGAGGATATCGCGCGCATCGTGCACGCCCATCCGACCTTGTCGGAAGCACTGCACGAAGCGGCCCTCGCCGCCCACGGGCGGGCGATACACAGCTGATCGCGGTGGGCAGCGCAGCTGCTGCCCCGTGGTCGGGCGAGTCGAAGTCAATCTGCAATGCGCAGCGGACAAGCCGGGCGTTGGCCGGGCGCCGTTCCCTCAGTCCAAGGAAAGACCAAATCCATGAACCTGCATGAATATCAGGCCAAACAGTTATTTGCTGATTACGGCATCGCCGCGCCCCGCGGTGAGGTCGCCGACAGCCCCGACTCTGCCAGGGCGGCCGCCGGGCGCGTTCCCGGCGGCCGTTGGGTGGTCAAGGCCCAGGTGCATGCCGGTGGCCGCGGCAAGGCCGGTGGCGTCAAACTGGTGGACAGCGCCGACGCGGTGGCGCAGGCCGCCGAGGCCATGCTTGGCACGCGGCTGGTTACCTACCAGACCGCTGCCGATGGCCAGCCGGTCAACAGCGTGTTGGTTGAGGAAGTCAGCCAGATTGCCCGCGAGTTATACCTGGGAGCGGTCGTCGATCGGGCCAGCCAGCGGGTGGTGTTCATGGCCTCCACCGAGGGCGGGGTCGAGATCGAGAAAGTCGCCGCCGAGACGCCGGAAAAAATTCTGACCACCGAGATCGACCCCATCGACGGACTGCAACCCTACCAGAGCCGACAGGTCGCGTTCGGTCTGGGTCTCAGCGGCGACCACATCAAGCAGTACACAAAGCTCATGACCGGTCTGGCGCGCATGTTTGAGGAATGCGACCTGTCATTGCTGGAAGTCAACCCGCTGGTGGTGACCGGCGACGGTCGCCTGGTGTGTCTGGACGGCAAGATCAACATCGACGACAACGCCCTCTACCGTCTGCCGCGCCTGGACGCGATGCGCGACGCCTCCCAGGAAGACGAGAA
>CAZZHF010000282.1:0-4084 GCA_964653545.1 uncultured Gammaproteobacteria bacterium
TGATCGCCATGGAAGACGCCGAGGCCGGCGAGATCATCCAGCGCTCGGTGTCGGATGGCAGCAACCAGCAATCCTTTGTCGAAATGGGCGGCTTTGGTACCGATAACCTGTACGACGTCAGCGGCACTGACGAGAACTCGATCCGTGGTTTCTGGCAGGGCTACCGCGACATGATGGGCTTCTAGTACCCGGTGCGGCACTGCAGCCAATGCGGCAGCGCGGTGGAACTGCGCGTGCCGGCCGGCGACAACCGGCTGCGGCATGTCTGCGCCACCTGCGCCACCGTTCACTATCAGAACCCGCGCCTGATTGTCGGCTGCATCCCGCAGTGGCAGGGTCGCGTTCTGTTGTGCCGGCGTGCCATCGAACCGGCCTATGGCCGCTGGACCCTGCCGGCTGGCTTTCTGGAACTGGGTGAAGGCACCGCCGACGGCGCCGCCCGTGAAGCGGCCGAGGAAGCGTGCATCGACGTCAACATCGGCCCGCTGTTCAGCCTGATCGACGTACCGCACATCGGTCAGGTTCACATGCTGTATCTGGCGGAGCTGCGCGAACCCCGGTGGGCGGCTGGGGATGAGAGCCTGGCAGTCGAGCTGTTCGCCGAGGAAAACATTCCGTGGCAGGAGTTGTCGTTTCGCAGTGTGCGCGAGACGCTGCGGCACTATTTCGATGACCGGCGAAGCGGCATTTTCGGGCTGCATACTGCGGTGCTGGGACCACCACCGGGGTGATTGGCTTGGCTCATGCGCGTCGCACGTTTGCGTCGATTTTGCCGGGCAAACGAGTCATTGCTTTGCCTGCTCCAACATCGGAAACGACATCAACCGACTGTGCAATTCTGTTCACAGTGGTGCGCGGTCACAGCTGGGTGTCATTGACCGTAGTGCCCGCCCTCCCGCCAAGTCCCAGGCCAGCCTCTGGCAAACTGTCGACACTTGGGCCAACCTGCCACCGCGAATGACCGCCACCGAGCTACACGATCCCGCCTGTCGCCGCTGTCCGCGCCTGGCGGGTTTTCTGGATGATGTCCGTACCGCGCGGGCGGATTATTTTGCGGCCCCGGTCCCCAGCTTCGGGACGCCCGGAGCCCGCCTGTTGATCGTGGGTCTGGCGCCGGGTATGCACGGTGCCAACCGCACTGGCCGGCCGTTTACTGGCGATTTTGCGGGCTTGCTGCTGTACCGCGGCCTGCACGCGCTGGGTTTCGCCAGCGCGCCGGAATCACGGGCTGTCGATGACGGGCTGCAACTGGTCGACTGTCGCATCGCCAATGCGGTCAAGTGCGTACCGCCCGCAAACAAGCCGACGCCGGTCGAAATCAGCACCTGCAACCGCCATTTGCGCGCCGAGCTGGCGGTACTGCCGCGCGGCGCAGTGGTGCTGGCGCTTGGCCACATCGCTCATCAGGCGGCGTTGCGAGCACTGGATCTGCGACCGAGCAAATTCGCGTTCGGCCATGCGGCCCAACACCCGGTAGCCACCGACCGATGGTTGGTCGACAGCTACCACACCAGTCGCTACAACGTACAAACCGGCCGCATCGACGAGGCCATGTTCACCGCTGCACTGACGGTCGCCCGCGACCTGATCGATCTGGCGCCATGAGCACGCCCGCGGAGCCAAGGGCCATCGCTGCCCGCCTGCCAAACCGACCGGGCGTGTACCGGATGCTGGACGCCACCGGGCGTGTCATTTACGTCGGCAAGGCCAGCAGCCTGCGCAAGCGAGTCGGCAGCTATTTCAACAAACGCCAGGACTCGGTCAAGGTGGCGCGCATGGTGGCGCTGATCGTCGATATCGAAGTCACCATTACCGGCTCCGAAGGCGAGGCGCTGATTCTCGAAAACAGCCTCATCAAGAGCCTGCGGCCCCGCTATAACATCATGTTGCGGGACGACAAGAGCTATCCCTACATCTATCTGTCCAAGGGCGAACCGTTCCCGAGGCTGGCGTTTCACCGCGGCGTCCGCAAGGAATCAGGGCGGTATTTCGGACCCTACCCAAGTGCCGGCTCGGTACGCGACAGCCTGGCCCTGATGCAGCGCATCTTTCCGCTGCGCCAGTGCGAGGACACAGTGTTCCGCACTCGCACCCGGCCCTGCCTTCAGTACCAGATCAAGCGCTGTACCGGCCCCTGTGTGGGGCTGATCGAACCGGATGCCTACGCCGAGGATGTGCGGCACGCCGAGCTGTTCCTGGAAGGCAAGAACTCGCTGGTCATCGCCGAGATGGCTGGACAGATGTCACAGGCTGCCACGCTGCTGGACTACGAGCGCGCCGCTCGCCTGCGCGATCAGATCGCCAACCTGCGCCGGGCCCAGGAAAGGCAGGGGATCGAAGGGGTGGACGCCGATGTCGACATCATTGCCTGCGCCAGCCGCGATGGCGTGGCCTGCGTGGAGCTGTTGTTCATCCGCGGCGGGCGCAGCGTTGGCACCCGGGCCTTCTTCCCGCGCCTGGCCGACGATGCCGAGCCCGAAAGCGTGCTGGCGGCATTCCTGCCACAACATTACCTCGATGGTGAGGTGCCGGACGAGATCGTCATCAGCCATGCGGTGCCGGACCAGGCGCTGATCGAGGCGGCCCTGGCCACGGTCAGCGGCCACCGGGTACGCCTGACTGCCGCGGTGCGTGGCGATCGAGGCAAGTGGCTGCGCCTGGCCCGCACCAACGCCGCGCTGACGCTCGGCCGACGTCTGGCCAGCAGTGCCAGCGTTCGCGAGCGTTACGAGGCCCTCCAGGAAGCGCTCGGTCTGGACAGCCTGCCGCAGCGCCTGGAGTGCTTTGACATCAGCCACACCATGGGCGAGGCACCAGTCGCCTCGTGCGTGGTGTTCGACGCCGACGGGCCCGCCAAGTCCGACTATCGGCGCTTCAATATCGAGGGCATCACCGGCGGCGACGATTACGGCGCCATGGCGCAGGCCATTGAGCGGCGCTACACGCGCCTGCAAAAGGGCGAAGGCAAGTTCCCGGACATCCTGCTGATCGACGGCGGTGCCGGCCAGCTGGGCCGCGTCGCAGCGGTACTGGACGAACTGCAAGTCAGCGGTCTTGCGGTGCTTGGCGTGGCCAAGGGCGAGACGCGCCGGCCGGGCGCGGAAACGCTGCTGCTGATGGGCCGCGAGCAACCGATCTTCCTGCCGCCGGATTCGCCGGCCCTGCACCTGATCCAGCATATCCGCGACGAGGCGCACCGCTTTGCCATCGCGGGCCACCGCGGCCGCCGCCAGCGCACGCGCAATCAATCGCCACTTGAAGACATTCCACAGCTCGGCCCCAAGCGTCGGCGCCTGTTGCTGACGCGCTTTGGCGGCCTGCAAGCATTGCGCCGCGCCGGCGTGGACGACTTGGCGCAGGTGCCCGGTATCAGCCACACTTTGGCTCAGGCGGTATACGACGTCCTGCATGGAGAAAGCGTCTGATGCAACCGCCACTGAATCTGCCGAACCTGCTCACCCTGGCGCGTATCGGCACCATCCCGTTGGTAGTGCTGTGTTTTGCACTACCTTTCAGCTGGGGCCGGCCCGTCGCAGCTGCGCTGTTCCTGACCAGTTCCGTAACCGACTGGCTGGACGGCTACCTGGCCCGCCGACTTGACCAGACGTCGCAGTTTGGCCGCTTCCTGGATCCGGTGGCGGACAAACTGCTGGTCGCGGCAGCCGTTGTGCTCCTGGTACAGGGCGATCCACGGATCTACGTAACGGTGCCAGCCATCATCATTATCGGCCGCGAAATCACCGTATCGGCGCTTCGCGAATGGATGGCCGAGATGGGCGAGAGCGGCCGCGTGGCGGTGTCGCGCCTTGGTAAATTCAAGACCACCGCACAGATGATCGCCATCACCCTGATGCTCTATCAGCACCCGATTGCGGGTCTACCCGTGTACTGGTTAGGGTTGGCGTGTTTTTACGGAGCGGTCGCGCTGACCCTATGGTCAATGGCGCAGTACCTCCGGGCGGCCTGGCCCAGCCTGATCAAAGCTTGACAGCTACGGCCGCCGACCCCGAAAATCCGCCTCCCATTCGGGCGGGAATAGCTCAGTTGGTAGAGCGCAACCTTGCCAAGGTTGAGGTCGCGAGTT
>CAZZHF010000283.1:0-4046 GCA_964653545.1 uncultured Gammaproteobacteria bacterium
AAACCCACGATGTTATCCGGCAGATGCGCGCCGTGGTCGATGCCCATTACAAGAACCGCCTGCTGCTCGCCGAGGCCAACCAGTGGCCGGAGGACGTACGCGAGTATTTCGGCGACGGCGACGAATGCCACATGGCCTACCACTTTCCGCTAATGCCGCGGCTGTTCATGGCGGTGGCCCAGGAAGACCGCCACCCGGTAGTCGAGATCATGGGCCAGACCCCGGACATCCCGGATTCCTGCCAGTGGGCGATCTTTCTGCGCAACCACGACGAGCTGACGCTGGAGATGGTGACCAGCCGCGAGCGGGACTACATGTATCAGGTGTACGCAATCGACCCGCGCATGCGGGTCAACGTCGGCATACGCCGCCGTCTGGCGCCGCTGATGGACAACCACCGCGAAAAGATCGAGTTGCTCAACTTTCTGCTACTGACCATGCCCGGCTCGCCGATCATCTACTACGGCGACGAAATCGGCATGGGTGACAACTTCTACCTCGGCGACCGCAATGGCGTGCGCACGCCCATGCAGTGGAGCCCCGATCGCAACGGTGGTTTCTCGAAGTCCGACCCGCAGGGCCTGTTCCTGCCGCCGGTGATGGACCCCGTCTATGGTTACGAGACGGTCAACATCGAGGCGCAGAACCGCAGTCCGTCGTCGCTCCTGCACTGGACCAAACGCCTGATCGCGGTGCGCAAGAATTACTGCGCCTTCGGCCGTGGCACGCTGAAGTTCCTCGCGCCCGGAAACCGCAAGATCCTGGCCTACGTGCGCGAGTGGCAGGACGAGAAGATCCTGTGCGTGGTCAATCTGTCGCGTACGGCCCAGCCCGTGGAACTCGACCTGGCTGAGTTCAAGGGCAAAATTCCGGTGGAACTGCTGGGGCACACCGCGTTCCCGCCCATTGGCGAGCTGACCTATCTGCTGAAACTCAAGGGATACGGGTATTTCAGTTTCCGGCTGGCAAGCGATGTTGCCCCACCGGCCTGGCATCAGGACCAGCTGCCAGCGCGCGAACCGCCCGTGCTGGTGCTCAGCGAGGGCTGGCGAACCTTCTTCAAGAGCAAGAGCAGCGCCAGTACGGTCCGGCGCGCCATCTCGGCCCGCGCCCAGGATCAGCTACAAAAGGACGTCCTGGCGCCGTACCTGACCGGCAAGCGCTGGTTCGCCGCCAAGGGCCGCACCATACAGCGCATCGAAATCATCGAACAAAGCGACTGGAATGGCCCGGACGGCAGTTGGTTGCTGGCGCTGATCGAGGTGCATTTCGCGGACGCCGGCCCGGCGCAGACCTACTTCCTGCCGCTGTCCATCGCCTGGGAGGACGATACCAGTGACGACAAGCTGCAAGCCTTGTTGCCGTGGACCCTGGCCAAGGTGCGCCAGAAAGCGCGGGTCGGGATTCTGTATGGCGCTTTCGGCGACGAGCGTTTCTGCCGTGCCCTGGTGCATGGCATCCAGGGTGGCGTGACCCTGCCCATGGGCAACGGCACGGTGCGCTTTCGCAACACCGGCGCCATTCCGGACCTTGCCCAGGCGGCCGAGGAACCGGTTCACCATCTGGCGCTGGAACAGAGCAACACCTCGGTGTCCTTCGGCAAGCGCATGTTCCTGAAGGGCTACCGGCACCTGCAACGCGGCGCGAACCCGGAAATGGAAATCGGCTGCTTCCTCACCGAACAGTCGCCCGCCGAGCACATTGTGCCGGTCGGTGGCGTCATCGAATATCAACGGCCGGATGGCCAGAATATGGCACTGGCCCTGCTGCAACCGTTTATCGAGAACCAGGGCACGGCATGGACCTACACGGTCGAGTACCTGGACCGGTTCTTCGCCGAGCAGGTAGCCGAGTCGGTCAAGGGCGAAGATCAGCCACACGCGTTCATCCTTCACCAGTTACAGATCCTCGGGCAGCGCACCGCACAGTTGCATCAAGCCTTCAGCCGCACGACCGGCGATCCGGCATTCGATCCGGAACCGATCGACGGCGCTGATTTGAGCGCGTGGATAGAAAGCATCCGCCACGAAGCAGTACTGACCTTCAACCGCCTGGAGGAGCTTCGGGCCGTGCTGCCGGTATCCCTGGTGGATGCCTGCGACCGGCTGCTGTCGCTGCGGCCAGTGTTGCTCGAGAGCTTGAAACCGCAGGCGCTGGCCGGGCTGCAAGCAGCGCGCACCCGCTACCACAGCGACTTCCACCTGGGTCAGGTGCTGATGGTTCAGGACGACTTCGTGATCATCGACTTCGAGGGCGAACCCGGTCGCTCGATTGCCGAGCGGCGAGCCAAGCATTCCCCCTTGCGCGATGTCGCCGGCATGCTTCGGTCACTGAGCTACGCGGCCGGCATGGCGATCAAGCGCAGCACCACCGAGCGACCGGCCGACCGGGATCGCCTGGCACCTTTGGCTCAGGCCTGGGAGCAGTCGGCGAGGCAGGCGTTTCTCACCGGTTACCGAACCGCGATTGCCGGTTGCCCGGCCTGGCCACGGGACGACAAGGACGCCGAGCGATTGATCGATCTGTTCCTGGTGGAGAAGGCGCTGTACGAAATCCGCTACGAGATGGACAACCGGCCGGACTGGCTGGACATCCCGATATCCGGACTTCTGGGTCAGCTCGGCGCCACCCACGAGGAACGCTGAAGCAAACCCCGGCCGGGTCCGGACGCCTGCGTTCCAGCTGGCGGCGACCCACAGCCACTGAAAATCGGCCACCCGTGGCCCGCCACGAACATCACCCTGCGCCCAGCGCGGCGCTTGGCGCAGGGTCGAACAGGAGCTATTGACTTGGGACAGATCATCAATGCGGTGTGGCCGGGCAAGCCGTTTCCGCGCGGCGCCACCTGGGACGGCGAGGGTGTCAACTTCGCCCTGTTCTCGGAGCATGCGCACAAGGTCGAGCTGTGCCTGTTCGACCCCTCCGGCCGGCGGGAGCTGCAGCGCATCACCCTGCCAGAACGAACCAACCAGATATGGCATGGCTACCTTCCGGAGGCGCGACCGGGCCTGCTCTATGGCTATCGCGTTCATGGTCCCTACGATCCGGCGCGCGGTCACCGGTTCAACCCGAACAAACTGCTGATCGAACCGTACGCCAAGGACATCGTCGGACCGATCCGCTGGAGTGATGCCCATTTCGGCTACCGCATCAACCATCGCCGCCAGGATCTGTCCTTCGACCGCCGCGACAACGCCGCCGGGATGCCCAAGTGCCGCATCATCGACCCGGCGTTCTCCTGGGGCAACGACCGTTCGCCGAATATCGACTGGCACGACATGGTGATCTACGAACTGCACGTGCGCGGCTTCACCATGCGCCACCCCGAGGTGCCGCCACAGCTGCGCGGCACCTATGGTGGCCTGGCCACCAGCCCGGTCATCGAACACCTGAAGCGCCTGGGCGTGACCACGGTCGAGCTGATGCCCGCGCATGCCTTTGTGGACGATCGCCACCTGGTCGAGAAGGGCCTGCACAACCACTGGGGGTACAACTCGATCGGTTTTTTCGCGCCCGAGCATCGTTACAGCTCAAGCGGCGGCGTGAGCGAATTCAAGACCATGGTGAAAACGCTGCATTCGGCCGGCATCGAGGTGATCCTCGACGTGGTCTACAACCACACCGCGGAGGGCAACGAACTGGGACCGACGCTGTCGTTCCGCGGCATTGACAACGCCTCCTACTACCGCCTGATGCCGGACGACCCGCGTTACTACATGGACTTCACCGGCTGCGGCAACACCCTGAACATGCAGCATCCGCGCGTGCTGCAGATGATCATGGATTCGCTGCGCTACTGGGTGCTGGAAATGCACGTCGACGGTTTTCGCTTCGACCTGGCCTCGGCGCTGGCGCGGGAGCTTTACGAGGTCAACCGGCTGGGCTCCTTCTTCGACGTCCTGCACCAGGACCCGGTGCTGTCGCAGGTCAAGCTCATCGCCGAGCCCTGGGATCTGGGCGAAGGCGGCTACCAGGTCGGCAACTTCCCCCCCGGCTGGGCCGAATGGAACGACCGCTATCGCGACACCATGCGCGCTTACTGGAAA
>CAZZHF010000284.1:0-4038 GCA_964653545.1 uncultured Gammaproteobacteria bacterium
CGCAGATCATGTCCAGGATGCCGGCGATGCTGCGCTGGTTGAACACATGCACGGCGAGGCCGGCCTGCACCAGGCTGGCGGCGATGGGTGCTTGCAGGTCGCTGAAGCCGAGTACCAGGTCGGGTTTCAGAGCAAGGATTCTGTCCAGCCGTGCGCTGGTGTAAGCCGATACCTTGGGTTTTTCGCGTCGCGCCTGAGGTGGGCGCACGGTGAATCCCGAAATGCCGACGATGCGATGCTGCTCACCCAGCAGGTAAAGGGTTTCGCAGGTTTCCTGGGTGAGGCACACGATGCGCCTGGGGTGGCGGTCGCTCACCGTGCGGTGTCACGGCGTGGCGACGGCGGGCGGGGGCTTGCGCGCATCGCAGGTGCCTCGGGTCGGGTGCGCCAACCTGCCGTGGCTTGGCAAGGACCGGGGTAGTGTCCCCGGTCATTGCGTGGTTCGGCCGGCATATCAATGCGCGGGCGAGTAACGCACCGTGAACATCACGTTGCGCCCGTCTTCGTTGAACAGACGCGCGGTTCGGTAATCCTTGTTCAGCAGGTTGGCGAGCTTGCCCTCCAGAGTCCAGTTTGCGCCCAGGCTGTAGGCTGCGCGTAGGTCAAGCGTGAGGTAGCTCCCCAGGGAGTGGGTATTGGCCAGGTCATCGTAGCGTTGGCCTTCACCGTACACGGTCGTTCCCACACGCCAGGCGCCCCGGCTGCGGTCAAGATCCAGTCGGGCCATCAACTTGGCGCGGCGCGGCAATTGATTGCCCCGATTGGCGCCGTTGCTGCGATTTTCCGGATCGAGCGCGCTTACATTGGCGGCTACATCCCAGCCGGCCAGGCGGGTGCTGACCAGTGCCTCCAGGCCGCGGATGCGCGCCTGGTCGACATTGACCTGATAGGGAATCGGCGGCAGGTTCGAAAAATCCAGGCCGATCAGGTCGTCAATCCTGGTTTGGTAGGCGTTCAGCGACCAGGTGAACGCGGCGTGGACACCGGCAATGCCCAGTTCATAGCTGTCTGATTGTTCTGGCTTCAGGTCTGGATTGCCAAAATTGAACGGGTAATACAACTCGTTGAACGACGGCGCCTTGAAGGCGCTGCCCCAGGACGCCATCACGCGCAGGATCGGACTGACACGATAACCCCAGGCCAGCGAGCCGGTGGTATGCCCACCGAATTGCTGGTTGTCGTCGCGGCGCGCCGCCAGGGTCAGGTCATGCTCCCCGAAGCGGCCCTGGTACTGGCCAAAGCCAGCCGCATTGTCGCGCGAGCTCACGGCGTAGGCGGTGGTGCTCCGGATCCGGTCGTCCAGCCAGTCGGCGCCCAGTGTCAGGCGGTGTTCCGGGGTCAGGGCGAAGTCGTTCTGCCAACTCGCGCTGCGCCGCTCGGTGTCGAAGGCACTGCTGAATGCGTCCTCGAAGAAGTTGTCACTCAGGTCCCGGCTGCGTCCGCCAGACAGTGATGCGTGCCAGAACGGCAGTGCCTGCCAGTCCAGGCGCGCGCCGACGACGTCCTGAACCAGCTGCGTGCTGTTCGAGGCGAAAACGCTGCCGTCGTATTCGTTGTCGCCGTCGCTGCGCAGGTAGTGGCCTTCGAGCTGGAAGGTGTCAGTCAATCTGTAGCCGGCACGCAGACTGGCGCCGGTGTCGCGGTAGGGGTCGCGGTCCGGCTCGCTCGTGAAACAGCCGCCACCGGGCGGAAACGGCAGACCGTCGCAGCTGTTGAAGCCCCGGGTTTCCACATGACTGCCGCCGATGTTGAACCAGCCGCGATCGCCGCCACCGGACACACCGGCGCTGTACTCCTGGGTGCCGTGGCTGCCACCGCTGGCCGACAGCCGTGGCGTCAGGGCGCCGCCGCCTTTTCTGGTGAAAATCTGGATCACACCGCCGATGGCATCCGCGCCGTACAGGCTCGAGCGCGGACCACGCACGATTTCGATGCGCTCCACCTGGTCGATCGGGATGTCCTGGAAGGATGTAAGACCGGCCGTGGCCGACCCGACCCGGATACCGTCCACCAACACCAGCACGTGGTCGGACTCGGTGCCGCGCATGAACAGCGTGGTCAGTTTGCCCCGGCCGCCGTTGCTGCTGATGCCAAGACCCGGCACGCCGCGCAGGGCATCGGGCACCGAGCGCGCCTGCACGCGCTCGATCTGCGCCCGGTCGATAACCGTGACCGAGGCCAGGCTGTCGACGTTGGATTGGGCCTGGCGGGTGGCGGTGATGTTGATTACGAGCGGTGGTTCGGTGGCGGCTTGAAGGCCGGCCGAAAACAAAGATAGCCCGGCGACGAGGCCGGCAATGCGTATGCGTGTCATGAATGCTCCTGCTCGCGCCCATCCGCGCGACCTTGCGGGTTTGCCAACCGGCGGTGCAGGGGCAAGAACACGGGTGACGGTGCGCCAGATGCGCGACGGAACCCGGCGCATCGCCCACCGCAATGCCGACCTGTAAGCTCCGCGGCCGGTCTCCGGGCTGACGAGTGGGCGTGATTCCCAGCCGCGGCGCCTTCCCGTGCCGATGCACAGTGGCGTGTTGCCGCGGTTTGACTCGCTTACCGTTGCGGGGGCAGCGCCGGAATTGTTCGGGGTCGAACGCACCGGCTTCCCGTTTCATCCTTTGGGCGAATGCCCGCCGGACACCTCGAAGCGGGCCAGATGTTAGGGCGCGATGGCGTGGTCGTCAATCGGCGCCAGTCGGCGAATACGGGATCAGTCGGGGTCGTCCAGTACCGCGCGATAAAGCGCCATATAGGCGCGGGCACTGGCCGCCCAGGAGTAGTCCTTGGCCATGCCGGCGCGCTGCAATCGCCGCCACGGCTCATCGGCCCGGAACAACGCGCAGGCGCGTTCGACCGCTTCCAGCACGGCCGCTGCGCTGGCTGTCTGGAACCTGATCCCGGTGGCGCGTCCGGTGGCGAGCGCTCTTGGCGTGGCATTGACCACGGTGTCGGCCAGCCCGCCAACGGCGCGCACGATGGGCACCGTGCCATAGCGCAGGGCATACAGCTGTGTCAGGCCACACGGCTCAAAGCGTGACGGTACCAGCAGGGCATCGGCCCCGGCCTGGATGCGGTGCGCCAGTGCCTCGTCGTAACCGGTTCTGAAGGCCAGGCGACCGGGCGCGGCGGCGGCATGCAGCGCCTGCACATACGTGGCTTCGCCGCTGCCGAGCGCCACCACCTGTACCGGCATGGCCAGCAGCCTGGGTAGCGCATCGAGCAGCAGGTCGATGCCTTTTTGCGCCACCAATCGACCGACCAGCCCCAGCAGCAGTGCATCCGGATCAACCGCGAGCCCCATTTCGGCCTGAAGCGCGGCTTTGTTGGCCTGCTTTCCGGCAAGGTGGTCGCGGTCGTACGGCGCCGACAGCGCCGGATCGGTGCTGGGGTTCCACACCGTGCTATCGATACCGTTAAGAATGCCGGACAGCGCCGCAGCACGGTGGCGCAGCAGGCCATCCAGGCCACAGCCGAACTCGGGCGTGGTGATTTCCCTGGCGTAGCGGGGGCTGACGGTGGTGACGCGATCGGCGTAGACGATGCCGCCCTTGATCAAGGCGAGCTGGCCATGGAATTCCAGTGCCTCATAGCGCCACCACTCAGGCGGCAGACTCAGCGCGTCGGCGTCGCCGGCTGGGACGAGGCCCTGGTAGGCGAGGTTGTGGATGGTGAACACGCTGCGCGGGCGGCGCGTTTCAAGACTCAGCAGCGCCGGTAGCAGGCCGGTTTGCCAGTCGTGGGCGTGCACGATGTCGGCGCGCCAGTTCGGTGCCAGCCCGCCGAGTGCCAGCGCTGCCGCGGCACGGCAAAAAAGCGCAAATCGCTGGGCGTTGTCCGGCCAGTCCTGCCCCGCATGGTCCTGGTAGGGATTGCCGGGGCGATCGAAAGCCGGACTGCCGACCAGGTACACCGGTACGCGGTCTGCTGGATGTTTTGCACCAATGTGGCCCTCAAACAGTGTGACCGTGCTGCCATAGAGTGCTGACTCGGCGATCGGCTCCAGGCCCGACTGCTCGATCCTGACGGCGAGGTGGCCGAGGA
>CAZZHF010000285.1:0-4032 GCA_964653545.1 uncultured Gammaproteobacteria bacterium
AAGGACCGCGCGCTCGCGCGGCGCTTTCAGAAGATCGACGTCGGCGAGCCGAGCGTGCCGGAGACCATACAGATCCTGCGCGGCCTGCGCGGCCAGTACGAGCAGCACCACAGCGTGCGCTACACCAACGCGGCGCTGACCGCCGCCGCGGAACTGTCGGCGCGCTACATCAACGAGCGCTTCCTGCCGGACAAGGCGATCGACGTCATTGACGAGGCCGGCGCCGCGCAGCGCGTGCTGCCGCCGAGCAAGCGCAAGAAGGTGATCGGCGTCGGCGACGTCGAGCAGGTGGTCGCCCGCATCGCGCGCATCCCGCCAAAGCAGGTGTCCAGCACCGACATGGAGAAGCTGCGCACGCTCGACCGCAACCTGAAGATGACGGTGTTCGGCCAGGACGATGCGATTGCAACCCTGACGGCTGCCATCAAGATGGCGCGTTCGGGCCTGGGCCCGCAGGCGCGGCCGATCGGCTCGTTCCTGTTTGCCGGACCGACGGGGGTTGGCAAGACCGAGCTCAGCCGCCAGTTGGCGCTTGCAATGGGGATCGAGCTGATCCGCTTTGACATGTCGGAGTACATGGAGCGGCATACCGTATCGCGCCTGATCGGCGCGCCGCCGGGCTATGTTGGCTTCGACCAGGGTGGTCTGCTCACCGAGGCGATCAACAAGCATCCGCATTGCGTGCTGCTGCTGGACGAAATCGAAAAGGCTCACCCGGACGTGTTTAACCTGCTATTGCAGGTGATGGATCATGGCGCTCTGACGGACAACAATGGCCGCAAGGCGGATTTTCGCAATGTGATCATCATCATGACCACGAACGCGGGTGCCGAACTGGCCGCGCGCTCGTCCGTGGGCTTCACCAAGCAGGACCACAGTGCCGATGACATGGAGGCGATCAACCGCATGTTCGCGCCCGAGTTCCGCAATCGCCTGGATGGGGTCGTGCGCTTCCAAGGTCTTGGTGAGGCCACGATCGCTCACGTGGTGGACAAGTTCGTCATGGAACTGGAAAGCCAGCTTGAAGCCAAGAACGTCACCATCGAAGTCGACGACGAAGCCCGCAGCTGGCTGGCCGAGCATGGCTACGATATGCGGATGGGTGCCCGGCCGATGACCCGGCTTATCCAGGACAAGATCCGTCGCGCCTTGGCGGACGAGTTGTTGTTCGGCAAGCTGGCGGCCCACGGAGGGCATGTGACTGTCAGTTGCGCCGACGGCGAGTTGAAAATCGACTGTCAGCCAGCGCCGACTCGGGCAGCGCGGGTGGCGGAAGAAGCAACCTGACGCCCCCGCCATTCGTTGTTGCCAACGGCTTGGTCTGTGCACGAGCGGCGGCAAGAGCGGCCAGGGTTGGCGCGGTGGGCTGCTTGCAGGCGCCGCGGACCTGCCAGTACCTCAACCTATAAATTTCGCTAGGTTCGACCCGCCCCGGATCACTGCGTGCTTTGTCGCTCATCCTTGCAATAGCGACGGCTATTGCTGTGGTTCGCTTCGCGCACTCGGTGCGCGGATGCGCGTCTCGGCCTGTACGCCAACTTATAGCTTGAGGTACTAGGTTTTAGCCGTCCCGTTGCGGGACAGCCTAGCGAGCGCGGTAAGTGATACGTCCCTTGCTCAGATCGTAAGGGGTCAGGGACACCGTCACCTGGTCGCCGGTGAGAATGCGGATGTAGTGTTTGCGCATTTTTCCGGATATGTGCGCGGTGACCACATGCTCATTTTCCAAGCGTACCCGAAACGTGGTGTTGGGGAGGGTTTCGATCACCGTCCCCTGCATTTCAATACCTTCTTCCTTCGCCATTCAATACTCAGTTTGCCAATAGGGTAAACGCCGGATTGTATGCGGCCGGCAGGGGCGCCTCAACTTCGAGTGCTTTGTCGGCCTGCGAGTTGGGCGGTGCCGGTCCTGTTTCGAGGCCGGATGATGGGGGTGGTTTGGGGTGCATGGCGCCGCTGGCGGTCGCTATGCAAGCGGCGAGTCGTTATCTGCTGTCACGCTGGCGCCTCGACGCGGCACAGCGTCCGCGCCGTTTCACTGCGGCCCACCCGAAGAATGCAATGATGCGGCCGCGGGGCACCGGTCCGACGCCGGTCGCAGCGTCTGCCCTGTTTCCAGAGCGGCCAGGCATGGGCTCGTTTTGACCCACCTGGGCGATGCCGTGCCGGTGGGGGTCCACGCGTTGCGTTCGACCGTGGGTGATGATGGGCCGTCGTTTGCTGAACCGTATTCGAGGCCCGCGAAACGCGCTTGTAATGCCGGCTACGCGCAAGGCTAAGCGGGGCTACCCGTTGCGGCGCGAGGCCTGATCGACCATCGGAACCGCATCATCGTGAGCATTTGGGCTGTCGATTCCACCCTGCCATGCACGACGGGGGGGCTCTCTCAAAGCTGTATCAACCCGCGAATTCAGGCCGCGGCGGCGGCCTCGATGTAGGAAATCGGCAGATCCTGCTCGGACAAAAAGGTTACGTGCTCATAGTTGGCGGGATCCGCCAACAACAGGCGCAGCAAGCGGTTATTGAGCGCATGACCGGACTTGAAGCCCGAGAAGGCACCAATCAGACTGCACCCCAGCAGGTACAGGTCGCCAATGGCGTCCAGCACCTTGTGTTTCACGAACTCGTCGCGGTAGCGCAGACCGTCCTCGTTCAGAATGCGGGATTCATCCACAACCACCGCGTTTTGTACGCTCCCACCGAGCACCAGGCCCTGGGAGCGCAAGGTTTCGATCTCGTGCATAAAGCCGAAGGTGCGGGCACGACTGATTTCACGCAAGAACGCGGTCGATGAGAAATCCACCACGGTTTGTGCCGGCTTGGTTTCGAAAGCCGGGTGACTGAACTCAATCTCAAAGCCGACCCGAAAGCCTTCATAGGGCTCAAGCCGCACCCAGCGGCCCGCCTCACTCGCCTCGATCGGTCGCAGCACGCGTAAAAATTGCTTGGGCGCTTCCTGTTTGCAAATACCGGCGGACTGGATCAGGAACACAAACGGTGCCGCTGAACCGTCCATGATTGGCACCTCCGGTGCATCGACGTCGACCAGGGCGTTGTCGATGCCCAACCCAGCCAAGGCTGACAGCAGGTGCTCCACCGTACTGACCCGCGCGCCGGCATGCTCAAGCGTGGTCGACAGGCGGGTGTCGCCCACCGCTTCGGCCCGGGCCGGAATGATGACCGGCGGGTCAAGATCAACCCGCCGAAATCGGATACCGGTGTCGACCGGGGCCGGATGCAAGGCCAGTTGCACCCTGGCACCGGTGTGCAGACCAACGCCGGTCGCGCGGATCATGTTCTTGAGCGTACGTTGCCTGATCACCGGTTTACTGGGGTCCAATTTGAATGACAGGGAAAATTTCTTCCAACGGCGAGCCGAGCTTCGGCTTCCGCGGGCAGGCCGTGGCGTTACCCATTTAGTCGGCCTGACGGCGCAAGAAGGCCGGGATTTCCAGGTACTCCATGTCGCTGTCCCGAAACGGTTGAGTCGCGTCGCGCGGCCGTTCCTTGCGAATGACCGTGGGCTGGTCATACCGCTTATACGGGTCAGTGCCGGTGCGTACCACTTCCATTGGGCGCTCGGCATGGCGGTCAGCAGTAGTCGGCGCGGCAGATTTTCGGTCCAGACCCGTTGCTACCACGGTGACGCGCATCAGGTCGCTGAGTTCGGGGTCGATTACCGTGCCAATCACCACACAGGCATCCGGGGAGGCCAGCTCACGCACCACGTTGCCGACTTCTTCAAACTCGCCGATCGACATATCAAGGCCAGCGGTGATATTGACCAGAATGCCGCGGGCGCCGGACAGGTTAATGTCCTCCAGGAACGGGCTGCTGATGGCCGCTTCGGCCGCCTGGCGTGCCCGACCGTCGCCGCTGGCGCTCGACGAGCCCATCATGGCCATGCCCATTTCCGACATCACGGTACGCACGTCGGCGAAGTCAACATTGATCAGCCCAGGGCGGGTGATCAGCTCGGCGATACCCTGAACCGCGCCTTGCAGCACCTGATTGGCGGCCTTGAAGGCCTCG
>CAZZHF010000286.1:0-4028 GCA_964653545.1 uncultured Gammaproteobacteria bacterium
CGCGGCGATGCGGATGTCGAGCCCGTATTCGCCGACGTAGTACTGCACCATCCACAGGCTCAGCGCCACGTAGCCGCCGAAGACGATGCTGTAGTACTGGCAGTACTTGAGCACCTTCGGGTCCTTCAGCATCATCAACTGGTCGCTGAACTTCACGTTCGACGGCACGAGGTGCCTCGGGTCGCTGCTGCTGCCCAGCCAGAACAGGATGACCGTGCCCAGCATCACCGCGGCATACACCTGCGGCACCAGCGTCCAGCCGCCGATGGCCAGCAGCACGGGCGCTGCGAACTTGTTGACCGCCGAGCCGGAGTTGCCCGCACCGTAGACGCCCATCGCCATGCCTTGGCGGCTCTTGGGGAACCACCGGGCCACGTAGGGCGTGCCGACCGAGAACGACCCCCCGGCAAGGCCCACGAACAGGCCGATGACCAGGAAGTGCCAGTAGGCGGTGGCGTAGCTCATCAGCCAGATGGCGGGCACGGTGGCCGTCATCAGCAGTGTCATCACGATGCGGCCACCATATCGGTCGGTCCAGATGCCCAGGGGCACGCGAATCAGCGAGCCGGTGAGCACCGGCGTGGCAGTCAACAGACCGAACTCCGTGGCGTTCAGTCCCAGCGTCTTCTTCAGCGGAATGCCGATGACGCCGAACATCATCCACACCATGAAGCACACGGTGAAGGCGATGGTGCTGACGATGAGCACGGACCACGCCTGGCGTGGGATGGGGATGGAGTGGGTGGCCATGGAGCGGACTCGTCTTGGGTTTGACGAGACTGTCCGCCGGCACCGCCTTCGTGAACATCAGCACGGTGGCTACGCGCACCGCGGCAGAAGAACGATGGCGCGCGGCCAGGACATAGTTCTGAAGAACTACGCCGGGGCCCTTTGGTTCAGAACTTGACCTGGGTCAACGTCAACGGCTTGCGCCCTCGCCCAGACTGAACCGGAATAGGCTGCCTCCACCGACCATGTCCCCTGAAACCGCCCGGCAGGTCAGTGCCCTGATCGACCGCATCCAAACGCAGTTCCATGAAGGCCACCGCCGGGCACTGCCCGAGCTACTGGCCATGGCCGCGACGGTTGAGGCGCGCGGCATCGACGACGGCCTCGTTGATGAACTGCGCGCGATCGGCAACGCGCTCGAACAGCACATGTTCAAGGAGGAGATGCGGCTGTTTCCGATGATGGAGCAAGGCGGCAACACGTTGATCGGGCTGCTGATCGAGGACTTGCATCGCGAACATGTCGCACATGAGCACGCCATGGACGCTCTCCGCGCGCACCTTTGCACGCTGACCGAAGCTCACGGCACGGACCTGGCGCTCCATCGGCTGATTCGAGGCCTCGACGACCTGGCCTGTCAGCTGGCACTGCACATCCGGGCAGAAGACGAGGAACTGTTTCCGCTCTTCGCAACGCCTCCATCTCCGGGCTCCCCTTCGACATTCAACCCGCCGTCGCCCGCGACCTCTACCTCATGAATTCGACCCCACCGCAGTCATCCGCCTCCCTGCCGGCAACGGACTCCGCATCAGCCACCACTGACCCGGCCCGCACGGCCTTGCTGGACGCGCTCAACGAACTGTTGGAGGCCGAGCGTGCCGGTGCCCGCGTTGCGATGGAGACGGGACGGTCGATCACCGACCCCGAGCTCGCGGCATTGGTGGAAGACATCCACAAGGACGAGGTCCGCTGGTGCAGCATGCTCATGCGCACGATCAAATCCTTGGGGGCCACACCCTCCAGCGCGACCGGTGCGTTCCATGGCAAGGCGATGGCCATCGCCGATCTGGACGAGCGATTGAAGTTTCTGAACCGAGGCCAAGCCTGGGTGACCCGCAAGCTCCAGGCCCTGATTCCGCAGGTCGACGACGCACGGGCACGCGCCGACTTGACGGACATGCTGCAGGCCCATCACCAGAACATCAGCCAGGTGGAGGACCGATTCACAGCGCCCGCCACTTTGGAGCCCCAGACGGAACCGCAGGCCGAAGCGTCACCCGTGCCCACCGAGCCGGATGCGCTGATCGAGTTCATCCTGACGCGCTTCCACGAGGTCCATCGTCGGCAGCTTCCAGAGTTGATTCAGCTCTCGGCCAAGGTCGAGGCCGTGCACGCGGGCCACGCCGAGACGCCGCGGGGCTTGACCGATCTTCTGACGTCGATGCACAGCGAGTTGCTGGCGCACATGGAGAAGGAGGAGACGATCCTCTTTCCGATGCTGGCGCGGGGCGGCAGTTCGTTCGTGACCCACCCGATCTGCGTCATGATGTCCGAGCATGAGGAACATGCTCAGAGGCTCGCGCAGTTGATGGCCTTGACTCATCAAGCGACGCCGCCCGGCGATGCCTGCCGCACCTGGGTCCAGCTTTGCACGGCAACGAGGCAGTTCGCCGAGGACTTGGAGGCGCACATCCAGTTGGAGAACAGGGTGCTGTTCCCGCAATTCGACAAGTCGCTGGTCCAAGAGCGGCCAGGGGCTGAGCGGTGAACAAGCGGTTTCCGATGAATCCTGCCCACCCCGAGCGCGTCTGCTGGGGCTGCGACCGGTATTGCTCGACGGACGCCTTGGTTTGCGGTAACGGCAGCGTGGCGACGCTGCATCCCGCCGAGCTCTTTGGTGAGGACTGGATGAACTTCGGCATGGACGCACGGACTCCACCACCCACGAGCTTGCCGGACAACGCTTCTTCCGAGCCAGCGGCAAAGGCTTGAGCTGTGTCCGTCCAGCCATTCGATCTCGGGCAAGGTCTCCGAAAGTCCGGGGCATGACGCTGGACGCATGCGCGCTTTCCTCTAGCGGCCGGCAACGTCGGCTGTTTCACGGTTGCCATCGAGGAACGGCCTTCGAAATTGAGGTCACACGCATCGACACGAGTCCTGGAAGTCACCTCGTGATCGTCATTCGCGGCTCACCTGGCGATTTGCAGCCGCGTGTGGTGGAGTACGTCACCGATGACGTAACGCTCGAGGCCGCCCTCGGTACAGCCCAGCAGATCGCACGAGAGTTCATCGACAGGCAATGGGCCTGACGGTCCACCGTGGGCGTACCTCACCAGTTTGGCCCAGGGAACTTGCTCCGCCGCGTGCGCCATGATGCTCATCTGGCGTCCAGGAACTTTGGCCCAGCCCATTGACCAATCGGGACAGGGTCATGCGCCGCACAGGCTCAAGGAGCCGACAAACGATGAAGAACGCTCTGGAGGGGAACCGTTGGCTGCTGTGGCTGGGGCTGCAGCGCCAGACCGTGGATGCGCGCGAGCGCGCCCGCGATGTGCTGGGCGCCATGCTCGGCCTGTGGGTGGCTGGCGCGCTCACGTGGTGGGGGTGGGGCGCGACCTCGCCGTGGCTGGCCGCGACGATGGGCGCGTCGGCGGTGCTGCTGTTCGCGGTCCCGAGCAGTCCTCTGGCCCAGCCCTGGCCGGTGATGGTGGGCAACGTGATGTCAGCCCTCGTGGGCGTCGCGGTCTTCCGGTGGCTGGGGCCCACGCCCGCAGCCGCCGCTTTGGCAGCAGGCTTGGCGCTGGCCCTGATGTTTCCCTTGCGCTGCGTCCACCCGCCCGGCGGCGCCGTGGCCATCACAGCCGTGCTGGGCCAGGCCGCGGTGCATGACCTGGGGTTCGGCTTCGCGCTGGTGCCTGTGGCGGTCAATTCGGCCTTGCTGCTGGTCGTGGCGCTGGCCTGGCGGCGGCTGACACGGCCTGCGCCCGTGCACGCGCCGGTGGTCCACGGCAGCCGGCACAGCACTGCGGATCCCGCGCCACAGGATCGCGTGGGTCTGACCACCGCGGACCTTGACGCCGCGCTGCGCGACTTCAACCAGTTGGTCGACATTGATCGGGATGCGCTCGAAACCCTGCTGCGCCAGGCCCAGATGCAGGCGTGGCAGCGGCGCTTCGGCAGCGTGCGCTGCGCGGACATCATGTCGCGCGACATCGTGTCGGTGGAGTTCGCCACGCCACTCGAAGAGGCCTGGGCTCTGCTGCATCGGCACCGCATCCGCGCCATGCCGGTGGTGGACC
>CAZZHF010000287.1:0-4027 GCA_964653545.1 uncultured Gammaproteobacteria bacterium
GCTCGACTGGATCAAGCTGCTGCTGGCCGAGGACATCCCGGCCGAGGCGCTGCGCGCGGCCGACATCAAGACCAGCCTGCCGCCGCTGTACGGCGCGCTGCTCAAGAACGAGCAGGACCTGCATCTGTTCGAGAAGCTGGTGTTCCTGCACCGGCGCGAGGGGCGCTAGACCTGGAGGGGAAATGGCATTGCTGAACGGCAAACGTTGTCTGGTATTTGATGCTGGCGATGGCATGGGAGCAGCGCTCGCAGCCAGCCTGGCGGGCGAAGGTGCGCAGGTATGGCGAGCCGGGCCGGACGGTAACGGACCCTTCGATGGCCAGGCGGAAGGCGTGGACGGGGCGCTTGCGGCGGCGCAGCAAGCATTCGGTGGCCTAGACGCCATAGTCGGGCCCGCGCCACAGCTGGAGGCGATTCTGCCCAAGGACTGGGATGCCGCGCAGTTCGCCGCACTGGCCGCCCGCCACGGCGCTCTGACCGCTGCCATCGGGCGCGCTGCTCTGGCCGGACTGGCGGCGCCTGGCGCGGTATGTTTTCTCGGTAGCGTGTGGGGACTCGCCAGCAGTCCGGACTCCGGGCTTGCCGGCGGCGCGCTGGCCGCGCTCGGCCCGCTCACCAAGGCCTTGGCCCTGGAGGGCGCAGGCCGAGGGATACGCGTGAACGCGGCCTATCTGGGGCTGATCGACACACCGGCCATGCGTGCCTGGTGCACGCAACGTGGCGCGGCGGGGGGAATTACCGACGACGTATTCGCCCGCACCGCTGCCAAGATACCGCTCGGTCGCGCCGGTGGGGCACAGGAAGTGGCCCGCAGTGTGGCCTTTCTGCTCAGCGAGCACGCTCGTTTCATCAACGGTGCCACCATCCTCCTCGATGGCGGATTGCTGTATGCCTGAGGCCGGGACGATGGATCTACTTGCGGGTAAACGGGCCTTGGTGATCGGTGCTGGCTCGGGTATCGGCGCCGCCACGGCCAAGCTGTTTGCGGCCCAGGGCGCGGCCGTGGCCGTGGCCGATATCAATGTCGCCGCTGCCGCCACCACCGCGTCAGCCATCGGCGCGGCGCCCAGTTTTGGCGTGGATATCACCGACCCGGAGCAGGTCCGCCGCACGGTGGAAGCCGCGGCGCAGACGCTGGGCGGGTTGGACATTGCGCTCAATACGCCGTTTGTCGCTGCTGCTCACCCGGATGTGGTCGGATTGACGCCCGAGCAATTCCGCCGCGAGTGGGAGGTGCTTGTCGTCGGCACGCTGTACACCTTCCAGGCCGCCATTCCACACTTGAAGGCGGGTGGCGGAGGTGTACTGCTGACGACCAGTTCGGCGCTGTTCGGGGATTACGGTGCTTATGCGCATCCGGCCATCATTCCTGCTTATGGCGCTGCCAAGGGCGCGCAGGAGATGCTGGTGAAAACGACCGCTACCTTGCACGCCCGCGACGGCATCCGTGTCTGCGCCGTGCAACCGGGGTTCACGCTGACACCCGGCGCCGAACGCAGCATGGCCCTGCAGGGCATCGATCTGGCGACATTTACCAGCGTCGCCGCCGCCGGCCTGCCGATGGGCGCGGCACAGCCGCAGCAGATTGCCGAGGGCTTTCTGTTTCTGGCCTCCGACTACGCCAGCTACATCACCGGGTTTACCCTGCTGGTGGATGGCGGTTCCTACGCCAGCCACTTCGGCCGCATGTTGCCCTGATGAGCAGCTTGTTGATCCAGGCCGGCTACTAGCGATGTTCGCCACATTCCTGCACGCACTGCGCGGCACCGGCATCCCGGTCAGCGTGCGTGAGTACCTGACCTTTCTGGAAGCCCTCAGCCGTGACGTGCCGCCACGCAGCGCGGAGGGGCTGTATCACCTGGCGCGCTGCGCGCTGGTCAAGGACGAGAAGTTCTACGATCGCTTCGATGGCGTGTTCGCGGCCTATTTTCGCGGCGCCGAGATCGCCTTCGAGCAGCTTGGCGGCGTGCTGCCCGACGACTGGCTGCGCAAGGAAATCGAAAAACTGCTCAGCGAAGAGGAGAAGGCCAAGCTGCAATCGCTGGGCAGCCTGGAAGCCTTGCTCGAGACGCTGCGCCAACGCCTGGCTGAACAGAAAGGCCGTCACCAGGGTGGCAGCAAATGGATTGGCACTGGCGGAACCTCGCCCTTTGGCAACGGCGGCTACCACCCGGAAGGCGTGCGCATAGGCGGCGAGAGTGGTCACAAGCGAGCGGCCAAGGTATGGGAAGCGCGGCAGTTTCGTGATCTCGACAACCAGGTCGAACTGGGCACCCGCAACATCAAGGTGGCGCTGAAGGGCCTGCGCAAGCTGGCGCGCGATGGCGTGGCCGAGGAACTGGACCTGGACGCCACAATCCGCGGCACCGCCCGGCGCGGTTATCTGGACCTGCACCTGCGCCCCGAGTTGCGTAACCGGGTCAAGGTGCTGCTGTTCCTGGACGTCGGCGGATCCATGGACCCACACGTGCGCCAGTGCGAGCGGCTGTTCTCGGCCGCGCGGGCCGAGTTCAGGCACCTGGAGTATTTCTATTTCCATAACTGTGTCTATGAGCGCCTGTGGCGCAGCAATGCGCGCCGCCACGTCGAGCGTTTTGCCACCTGGGACGTGCTGCGCAAGTACGGGCGGGACTGGAAGGTGATTTTTGTCGGCGACGCCTCCATGGCGCCCTACGAGGTCACCCATATTGGCGGCAGCGTGGAGCATCGCAACGACGAGGCGGGCGCCGTCTGGCTGCGCCGCCTGGTCGACACCTACCCTTCGGCGGCATGGCTGAATCCCGAGCAGCAGGCTGACTGGGGCTATATTCCTTCCATCGGTTTGGTACGCGAGCTGCTGGAAGACCGCATGTACCCGCTCACGGTCGAAGGTCTGGAGCGGGCGGTGCAAGCGCTGCGGCGTTAGCCGGCCAGCAGCGTTGCAAGCGAGGGGGGAACATGAAAAAACGTCTGATCGTGGGCATCACCGGTGCGACCGGCGCCGTATACGCCTACGAGTTGCTGCGCCAGGTGCGCGCGCTTGGCGACATCGAAACGCACCTGGTGATGTCATCCGCGGCGGTGCTCACGGCCCGCCAGGAACTGCGCCGCGAGCGCCCGGACTTCGAGGCCGTCGCCGACGTGGTTCACAACGTCAAGGACATTGGCGCCAGCATTGCGTCCGGCTCGTTCATCACCGAGGGTATGGTGATCGTGCCGTGCTCGATGAAGACCCTGGCCTCCGTCGCGCACGGTTACTCGGACAACCTCATTTCGCGCGCCGCCGATGTGATCCTCAAGCAACGCCGCAAGCTGGTGCTGGTCACGCGTGAGACGCCGCTGAACCTGGCTCACATCCGCAACATGGAGGCGGTGACCCTGATGGGTGGCATCATTTTTCCGCCGATGCCGGCCTTCTACGCCGAGCTCACGTCGCTGGACGACATGGTTACGCACACCGTCGGGCGGGTGCTGGACCTGTTCGATATCCGCCACGACCTGGTCAATCGCTGGCGCGGTCTGAGCGAGGCACTCAAGGACTGACGCCTAGCATCGGGATACGGCTGAGCTAGTCCGCGGCGCCCGCGGGCCCGGGCCCGGGCGCAGCGCGAGCCCGGATACCCAAGGCAGGCGGGGCAGCGTTTCAAATGGGCGTGCCGCCGCTCACCGGTAGCACATAGCCGGTCAGGTAGGAGGCCTCCGGCGAGGCCAGGAAGCAGATCGCCGCCGCCTGCTCGTCGGGCTTCGCGAAGCGCTTGATGAACGTGTCCTGCAGCGTCTGATCCATGACACCCTTCATCCACTGCTGGTCGCGCTCGGTCGGCGGCGCTGGCGCACGCGGGATGGCGCGCTGGCCAACATCGGTGCCGCCGGGGGCGATGCAGTTCACCCGTACGCCGAACTCGGCCAGCTCGTAGGCCAGCGACACGGTGATGGCGTGCACGCCGCCTTTGCTGGCGGTGTACGGCACCCGGTAGACACCGCGCGTGGCGGTCGAGCCAACATTCACGATGGCGCCGGCGCGGCGCTCCACCATGTGCGGGATCAC
>CAZZHF010000288.1:0-4007 GCA_964653545.1 uncultured Gammaproteobacteria bacterium
GATCATGGCGTCGAATTGCTCGGCGGTGCGCATATCGGTTTCCGACAGCACCGTGAACTCGCGCTCGGTGCTCTCGATACGCCCGGACGGCACCTCGATGTTCTCGCGTCGCAGGGCGGTTTCGATGTCCAGCGGCGTGAGGCCATAACCGGCCAGGCGTTCGCGGTCCAGCCACAGGCGCATGGAGTAGCGGCGTTCACCGCCAATCAGCACGGTTGCCACGCCGGGAATCGTCTGCAGGCGGTCGCGCACCACCCGGTCGGCATAATCCGACACCTCCAACGACGAGTGACGGTCGCTGTAGAAGGCCAGCCACATGATCGGGTCGGCGTCGGCCTCGACCTTGGAAATGACGGGCTCGTCGACGTCCTGCGGCAGCTTGCTGCGGGCACGGGCGACGCGGTCGCGCACGTCGGCCGCGGCATCGTCCGGATCGCGTGTCAGCCGGAACTTGACGGTGATTTCCGACACCTCCTCGCGCGACACCGATTTCATGACGTCGATGCCCTCGATGCCGGACAGCTCGTCCTCCATCGGCTGGCTGACCTGACTTTCGATGATCTCGGCGCTGGCGCCGCGGTAAATGGTGCGCGCGGATACCACCGGCGTGTCGATCATCGGATACTCGCGCACCGACAGGCGGGTGAATGCAATTACACCCAACAGCACGATAATCAGGCTCATCACCGTGGCCAGCACCGGCCGCGCGACGGACACCTCCGTCAGTTTCACGGTGCGGTCTCCGGCGCCTGGGCAGCGACTGGCATGCCATCGCGCAGCTTCATCTGACCTTCGGTCACCACCGTGTCACCGGCGCCAAGACCGTCGACGATCTCCACAATTCCCGGCAAGCGCAGGCCAGTGCCCACCGGCGTGAATACCACCTTGCCATCCACCACCTTGAACACGTAAAGCTTCTCGCCGCGTGGAACGATGGCCTGCTCGGGTATCACGATCGCCTGCGCTCGCTCGCCGACTGTTAACTCAACCTGAGCGAACATGCCCGGCCGCAGCAAACCATCGCTGTTCGGCACTCGCCCGCGCAGGGCAAAGGCACGCGTGGCGGCGTCAAGCCGCGGATCGATGGCATAAATCTCGCCGCTGAATTCGCGGCCCGACACGGCATCCACGCTCAGCGTCAGCGCGCGACCAACAGTCATCGCGCCGGCGTGGCGCTCGGGCACGCGAAACTCGATCTTCAGCGGGTCGAGGTCTTCCAGATTCACCAGATCCTGGCCCGGCTGCACGTAGGCGCCGGGACTCACCTGGCGCAGACCGGCCACGCCGTCGAACGGTGCCCGCAACAGCGTCTTGTCCAGCATTACCTGGTGGCGTTGCAACAGCGCCCGCGCCTCGGCCAGCCGCGCCTGCGCCTGATCGTAATCCTGCTGGCTCAGCATATTGGTTTTGACCAGATCCGCCGCGCGCTGGAAATTCAGGCTGTTGACCGTCACCGTGGCCTGCGTCTGCGCCACCTGCGCCCGGTACTCGGCGCCGTCCAGCGTGATCAGCGGCTCCCCGGCCTTGACCGGCTGGCCTTCCTGGAAATGAATGCGCTCCACACGCCCGGGAATCTCCGGGCGGATCAGCACCGATTCATTGGCGACCAGCGTACCCACTGCCCGCAGGCGGTCGGTCAGGTGCTCGGTGCGTGCCTTGGCCACCAGCACCGGTAATGCCGGACGGGCGGTGCCAGGGGCACCCGGCGTGGCGGATTGATCCCCCCGCGAGCAGCCAGCGGCGACGAGCAACAACGCTGTACCGCCCAGCAGGCGGCGCGGCAAAGACCAGGTGAGGAGCATATTGTTTTTCCGGTGGGGGTCGGCGTCCCGCCGCCATTACACCTAGCACTGACCGTCCGGTCAAGCGGGGGCGACAGGCGATCCAGCCACGAGACCAAGACCCTTTGGCGCAACCACCGTCGGCGATCCCGGCTTTTGTTGCTCGGTCGCGCCTGGCCGGGTACCGCTTCGATCCGTCCGTTTGCCGGGCAACCCGCCCGCAGGCATGTACTGCGGCCAGGATCGCCGCAACCCGGAATCAGGCGCTCAGGGTCCGGGCGGGCCAACCTGGGGTGGCACCACGTTGGGCACCCAATCCCACCATTCGTGTTGTCCCTCAGCGGTGTTGTTCTGGGTGCGATGGATGTCCCAGGTCACCACATAGTCCGGATTTTCGATGTCCACGCCGGAGGCGGTGTGGCGGTAACGCCCAGGGGGGGCCTTGAACCAGGCGTCCAGGTTCGGCGGCAGCACGAACTCGGGCTGATCGACGCCCACACCCGAATGACGCAACCGCACCCAGATGCCTTGTTCGGGGTCGACTTTGACTACCGATCCGGCGTATTGGGTCTGCTGCATCGGCTCGCCCTGGAGATCGAAATACGACAGACCGATCACGCAGGTCCTGGCGAGCAGATCTTCGAGCCGCATCGGCATCACGGATAGTGCCGCAACGGCGCCACGCCGACCTGTGGCAGATTGGCCAGACCGATGTCGCGGGCGTGCTCCTCAAAGCCTTTGTTCTTCCAGAAAAAGGCACCTGGCATAGTGGTCGGAACCACCAGCACATAGAACAGCGCCCGACCAATGACACTGCTGACGATGCTGGCCGCCCCGACGGCGACCCAAGCCAGCAGCGTGTACAGGCCGAACTGCGCCTGCACCAACATGGCCGTGAGCAGGCTGGCGGCGAGCAACAGATTCAGCCCCAGCATGGCGTTGCGCAGCAGGTAGGTGTTGCCGAAAGTCGTGGACTGGATGTAGTACGAGGCGCCGCCTTCGTGCCCGGCCTGCCCCATGGCGCGCGCGTGCGCGACATGGCCAATGGCCTCCAGCGCCAGCCCCAGGGTCAGCCCGCCCGCACAGGCCAGCGCCGCTGTCTGATAGCTCTCGCCAACAACCGCCAGGGTCGCCACCAGTACCGCGCCGACCAGCAGGGAGCCCAACGACAAGGCACTACCGGCGAAGGCCGTCGCGACCTGCCAGTGGTCCCAGAACGGACGCGCCTTGATGCGATAGCAACGGGTCATGTAGTACAGGCCTACCGTGCTACCCAGCACGGCCAGAAACCCAAAGTCGACCGCCGAACCGGCGACAATCTCGCCGAGCGGCGCGACATCGAATCCAAACAGGGCACTCACCAGCGACTGGAACAGGCTGTTCGCTGGCAGGCTGCACACAATGTGCAGGCCGAGCGCGCCAATGAATAGGGCAATGCCCAGACCCTCGCGCGAAACCGGCGAATAACGCAGGTTGTTGAAGCCGCGATAAAAGCGCTGCGGTTTGCCCAGGTGCAGGGTCGACATGAACAAGCCGAACGACACCAGCAGGAAATTCACGATCGCCAGCGGCGCGTACAGCGCCGATTGCCCGAAGGCGACAAATCCGTCCACGCCGGCCTGGGCGCCCAGAAACTGCCAGGCAAACGCGCCGGCGGCCGTCTGTGCCGCCAGCGTGAACAGCACCAGCGGGTTCTCGCGCGAGCTCAGACGGGCGATGTTCCACTGTCTGGCCTGGCCTTTCTTCTGGTCGACCGCCGGGCGGTAGCGGCCTTTCTCGTCCTTTTTGTACTTCAGGGGCATTGAGTCGGTGCGCTTCATCTGGTCCGGCAGTTCCTTGATCTGCTGGAAACGGATGTTCGGCTGGGTGATTTCGGGCGACGGGAAGCCGGGAATCTCCACCCGCGCCTGCTCGCGGCCCTTGGGGATTTGCTCGATCACGCCAAAATCCAGCGCATTGCCGACGCAGGCCGCGACGCAGGCCGGCTTCAGTCCCACTTCCAGGCGATCCACGCACATATTGCACTTCGACACCTGGCCTTTTACCGGGTCGAGCTGCGGCGCGTTGTACGGGCACACCCAGGTGCAGTAGCCGCAGCCGAAGCAGGTCTCGGGATCCTGCAGCACGGCGCCGTATTCGGCATGCTTGGTGTAGGCGCGCGTCGGACAGCCTTTGAGGCACACCGGGTCGTCGCAGTGATTGCACGCCATGGAGATATTCATGCGC
>CAZZHF010000289.1:0-3985 GCA_964653545.1 uncultured Gammaproteobacteria bacterium
GCCGCCGCAGATCAGTTAGCCGCTGGCGCCGGGGCCGCGGACATGCGCCGGGAAACTGGTCCCGCCCAGGTGAAAGGTCGCCACCACGCCCATCTCCTGCAAGCGTGCCCACAGCGTGTCCCACACCGGCTGGTTGTACGGCTGCTCGTTGTTGGTGGCCGGCAGCATGACCGCGGCCAGGCCCAGCTTGCCCATGGCGCGCTCGGCCTCGGCTACCGCCCACTCGATGGGGCCTTTGTTGGGAATCATGGCGGCGCCCTTCAGGCGCGTGGGATGCGCCGCACAAAACTCGGACAGCCAGTCGTTATAGGCGCGGCACACGGCGTACAGGTACTCGGCATCCGGTGTTTCGCACACGAACAGCCCGACGCCGGGGTAGATCACCTCGCCGGACACGCCGTCGACGTCCTGGTCCTTCATGCGCTCGTCCGGGTCCCAACCGCCGGGGCGGGTGTCCTCATAACGAAAGTCGGTGATCTTTGGAATCTCGACGCCGCGCGCCTTCAGGTCGATCATCGGCCCCTCGAAGGCCAACGGCCGGGGCTTGATGCCCTCCACCAGCATGCAGTCGCCCAAACCTTCGAGCGATTCAATGCGCGGTGCGCGGTCGCGCCATTTGGCATCGATGCGCTTCAGCCATAAATCGCGTGGCTCCACCACGTGCGAGTCGGCCGACAGCATCGGCCCCTGGTATAGCGGTTCGGACATGATCAGATCTCCTTGTTAAGCCGTGTTGAGATATACGGGCAATGCTTCAGGCCGGGTCGAAATGGGCCGGACGCTCGCTCAGCCAGGTCTCGCCCCAAAAGCGCCCGCCGCCGTCCACGACCAGGGTTTCGCCAGTGACGAACTTGGCCGCCGGGCTGGCCAGGTAGGCGCAGGCCTCGGCGACGTCATGCACATCGCCCAGCGTGCGCATGGGGTTGGAGTTGTAAAACTGGTTCAGGCGCTCGGCCGGATACTGGCTGAACCCGCTGCTCTCGATGGCACCCGGCGCCACGCAATTGATGCGGATGCGGTGTGGCGCCCACTCGACCGCCAGCGTGCGGGCCAGGTTCATCACCGCCGCGCGGGCCGCGCTGGAATGCGCAATGGACGGCATGCCGCGGAAATTGTCGAGCACGATGCTCACCACATTACCCGGGTGATTGTGCTCCCGCCAGGCACACCCGGCAGCCTGGGTCACATGCCAGGTACCGTTCAGATTGGTGTCCACCACGGCGGCCCAGCCGCGCGGGCTCATGTCCATGGCCGGCTGCGCAAACTGGCCACCGGCGTTGTTGATCAGCGCATCGAGCCGGCCAAAGCGCTGCCAGGTGTGAGCGATCAGCGCCTGCACCTGGTCCGGGTCGCGGATGGTCATGGCCTGCGCGTCGGCGTCGGCACCCAGTGCCTGCAGCAGAGCGAGCGTTTCCTGCAGCGGCTCCGGACGCCGGCCACAGATCATCACCGCCGCACCCAGGCGCGCGAACAACACGGCGATGGCCTTGCCAATGCCCGTGCCTCCGCCGGTAACCAGCACCACCTGGCCGGCAAAAAGATCCGGGCGGTAGACGGTCGGGACGCTCCGCAGCGCGTCATCGTCCAACCCGAAGGACGTGCGGGCGGATAAATCGTCGAACACGGAGGTCTCCTGAAAGATAGCGGGGCCATCCGTGGCCACACCCGGACTGAACGGGCGTTTGTTTATTCTAGCCGCAGACGCAGCCTATGGAGGTGACCGGCGGAAAAATCATGCCTGAGCGCTGGGCCGTGCCGATACCGCGGCGTGCCAGCGGGCCAGATGCGGGCGCTCCCCAATGCGAATGCCGCTGATGCGGCCAAAATCAATGCCGCACAAGGCCGTGATGTCGGCGATGGTGTAGCGGTCCCCGGCAATGAACGACCGGCCGTCGGCGAGTTCCGCGTCCAGCCAGTCCAGCCGCTTCAGGGAGTGCGCACGCGAGACCTCGCCGAACTCGGGAACCTGCGGGTGTTTGCCCTTGAAGAACGGATGGATATGCCGGAACACGTTGGCAATGGGCCACAACACCTCGAACTCCATGCGCCGGTTCCACATCTCCACCCGCGCCATATCCAGACCGGCCTCGCCGAACAGCGCCGGCTGTGGGTGAAGACTTTCAAAATAGCGACAGATCGCCACCGAATCGCACAGATGAGCGCCGTCATCCAGTTCCAGCACCGGTACCTGGGCCAAGGGGTTACGGGCCAGGAATTCCGGCGTCAGGATGCCGTCGTCCGCGATGCCAACCGGCACAAATTCGACGTCCGTGACGCCTTTCTCGGCCAGAAAGATGCGCACGCGGCGGGGGTTTGGAGCAACGCGGTCTTCGTAGATTTTCATTTCACCTTCCTAAAACGCTGGTCGTGGAAATGACGTCGTGGACTCGAATATCCCGCTGCGTCGGCCGACAAGCATGAATAACCCGCCTGAGCCTCTCGATAATGCCCGCAGCATGTCGTGTCAGATGCGCCGGAGGAACTGGGCATAATAAGTTTGCTCGTGGATTCAGCGCCTCAATGAGCTCAGATTCCACGTCCCTCACTTCACTTTTCGACAACCCCGGCGCCACAGCCCACACAATATGGGTACTCCCCTGCTTCTTCAGGGCGCGTTCCGAATGCTTGGCATATACCGGCCACATCTTGGGGTAGGCATTCTCGATTCGCCCTCTAAGGGCCTGGTCATGCATAACCGATGCCCAGAACAAAGCACGCTCATCGCTTAACTCCTCGACAATCCTGGCCCGCAGATGTGCAGTGCGTCCAAACCCGGCTTTACCGAGATAGACGTTATGCCAAAACCGGCGATCGTCAAACCTACCCCACAAATAGAAACCCTGCTGCGCGGCAACGGATGCGCTCAGGTCCCGCGCGACGCGTCCATAGGCACGACCGGAGCGTGAAGCTGCATGCAGGGCCTCGCCAGAAATATCCTGGCTGGCCAACTGAACTAGCGCCCCAAGATTGACGCAACCATATGCTCCGGAGGCGCCATCATCAGTAGCCGGATTGGCTGCAATCGCAACAGGCTCCGAGCCCACGGGATGCTCCAATGTTTACCACTCCGTGAACTCGCTTCACTTTCCCGTCAGGCAATCTGCGCCGGCAAGACCAGCACCGCGCAGGGCGCGTGATGCACCACCTTGGCCGATACCGATGGGACGAATACACGTTGCAGCAGCGAGCGCGGCCGTGTTTCCAGCACGATCAGATCGACGCCATGCTCGTGGGCCAGGGCCACGACGCCGTCGCCCGGATCGTCGACCCGTGCCACGGCCTCGTGCGGCAGGTCACCGAGTTCTTCCTGAATGATGACGCCCAGTTCGCCCTCCATACGATCGCGAATCTGGTCGAGGCTCTCCAGCTTGAATCCGATCTGCTCCATGTGCCCCGGCTCGGACGACACATAGGCCAGAATCAGCCGGCTGCCGTGTTCACGCGCCATCTGGCCGCTGGCACGCAGCGCCAGGCGCGCCGGACGATCGGCGGTCATCGGCACCATGATGGTTTTGGGGGCGAGTGGGTTGTGCATGGTCTTGTTCTCCTGGGCCGGGGGTTCAGTCAACCGTGGGCTGGCCGTCATCCGGCCATCGAATAACCACCGCTCACCGACAGTACCTGCCCGGTGATATGTCCCGCCACCCGGTCGGACGCGAGAAACAGCGCGGCGTTGGCAACATCGCGTGGCTTACCAATTTTCTTCAGCGGCAATGCCTTGGACACTTTTTCCAGTTGCTCGTCGGTAAACATGGCGCCCTTGTCCACCCACATGCTGCGCGCGCCCACCTCGGCCGGGTCGTCGGGGATGGTGACGCCCGGGCACACCACGTTGCAGCGCACGCCAAAGCGTCCGTTCTCGCGGGCAATGCTTTTCATGAAGCTGTTGACCGCTGCCTTGACGCCGCCGTAGACGGCCTCGCGCGCCTCGCCCTGGCGGCTGGCGTCCGAGCTGATCGACACGATCGCCCCACCGCCGGACGTG